>JACRIP010000663.1 GCA_016220045.1 Planctomycetota bacterium | reverse complement strand
CTCGCTCCGCCGCGTAGTCGTCGTCTCTGTGCCTCCGTGGCTCTGTGGTTCCGCAGTTCTCCCGACCTCCGCCCCTTGGCGCCCGGCGGGCTTCGCCCTTGACACGCGCGCTCCCCCGGCGTAGGCTGCAACGCTCCCCTGAACGGATGGCACCATGACCGCCCCGCACGCGGAAGACCCGTCCGGCGCAACGACCGGGCCCGGCGCGGCCCTGCTGGCAAGCGTCGGCAATACCCCCCTGCTCGCCTTTCCGCGGCTCGCCGCCGGCCTCGGAGCCGTGCGCCTCGCCGCCAAGGCGGAGTGGTTCAACCCCGGCGGATCGGTCAAGGACCGCGCCGCACTGCGCATCGTGCTCGACGCCGAGGCCGCCGGCCGCCTCACCCGCGACCGCGTCCTCCTCGACTCCACGTCGGGGAATACGGGCATCGCCCTAGCCATGATCGGCGCCGCGCGCGGCTACCGCGTGCGCCTGGTGGTGCCCTCCTCCGCATCCGAGGAGCGCAAGCAGCTCCTGCTCTCGTACGGCGCCGACGTCGTCTACTCGGACCCCATGGAGGGCTCCGATGGCGCGATCCTGGAGGCCCGCCGCCTCCTCGCCGCGGACCCGGATCGCTACTTCTACGCCGATCAGTACAACAACCCGTCAAACTGGCGCGCGCATTACGATACGACCGCGCATGAGATCTGGCGGCAGACCGACGGCCGAATCACAGATTTCGTCGCCGGGCTGGGCACCACCGGGACCTTCGTGGGCACGGCGCGCCGGCTCAAGGAGTTGAACCCGGCGATTCGCGTCCACTCGGTGCAGCCGGCCACGCCGATCCACGGACTTGAAGGCCTCAAGCACCTGGCGACCGCCATGGTTCCCGGCATCTACGACCCCGGGCTCGCGGACGCGGAGCTTTTCGTCGAGACCGAGGAGGCGTACGAGGTGGTGAAACGGCTCGCCCGCGAGGAGGGCGTGCTGGTCGGCTACTCCGGCGGCGCCGCGCTCGTGGGCGCGCTGCGGGTGGCGCGCGCGCGCGCCGCGGGCCTCGTCGTCACCGTCCTGCCCGACGGCGGCGACCGCTACCTGACGACGACCTGGTGGAGAGAGGAACTTGCTCGAGATCCCGGGCGCACTGTTTGAACGGATACGCGCGCACGCGGCCGCCGCCTACCCGCGGGAGGCCTGCGGCGTCCTCGTCGGCACCGACGGCGACTGCCGCCGCGTGAGCGAAGTTCATCCCGCCGCGAACCTGAAAGCCGAGGCGCGCTCCGACCGCTTCGAGATCGACGCGCTGTGGGCCGACCGGCTCGATCGCGCCGCGCGCGCACGCGGGCTGATGGTCGTCGGCTACTACCACAGCCACCCGGACCATCCGGCGCGCCCGTCGCCGACCGACGCGGAATTCGGCCAGGGCTCGCCCGATCGCTCTTTCCTCATTCTTTCCGTCTCCGCCCGGGAAGTTCGCGCCACCCACTCCTGGCTATGGCGCGAATTCGGCAACCCGGCCTTCGAGGAGGAGCAGGTAGAGATCCAGGCCCCTTGAGAGGATCCGACCATGGCCATCAAAGTACGCGTACCCTCGCCCTTGCAGAAGATGACCGGGAACCAGGCGGAGGTCGAGGGCACGGGAGCGACCCTCGGCGAACTGCTCGCCAATCTGGACAAGACCTATCCGGGCGTGCGCACGCGCGTGTGCGATGACGGCGGGAAGCTGCGGCGCTACCTCAACGTGTACGTGAATTCGCAGGACGTGCGCCTCCTGGCGCAGGAAGCGACGGCGCTCAAGGACGGCGACGAGGTGGCGATCATTCCGGCGATTGCAGGAGGAGCCGGGAAACGTGCTCCGCGCGGCCTGTCTTGAGCGTGCCGTCGCGCCGCCGGAGGGGGATGCCGTCCACCGGCTCGACGTCGGCGACTTCGCCGTCGAGCTCGGCGCCGGCGACGAGCAGGCGGACGCGGCGGCCGAGGATGCCGGAGTAGCGGCGCCAGGCGGGGGCGAGGGTGCGGCGGTCATCGGCGCGGACCTGGGCGTAGCGGGCGTCGAGCGCGCGCAGGAGGGTGACGAAAAGCGCGGCGCGGTCGGTGCGGCGCGCGCCGGCCGCGCGCAGCGAGGTGGCGAGCGGCCGCAGCTCATCAGGGAATTCCCCGATCTCCTGGGAGACGTTGACGCCGATGCCGAGCACGACGGCGGCGCCGGCGGCCGCGGGCGCCGCGCCGGGTGCGGCGGCGGACGGACCCGTCGCGGCGGCCCCGGTTGCGCCGCCGGGGCCACGCGCTTCGGCGAGGACGCCCGCCACCTTGCGCTCGCCGAGGAGCACGTCGTTGGGCCAGCGGATGCGCGCGGGCAGCCCGGCCACCGCCTCGATGGTTTCGGCCGCGGCGAGCGCAGCCGCGACCGTGAGCAGCGGCCAGCGCACCGGTTCGATGCCCGGCCGCAGCAGCACGGAGAGCCACAGCCCCCTGCCCGGCGCCGAGTGCCATGCCCGCCCCAGCCGGCCGCGCCCCGCGGTCTGCTCCTCCGCCACGTAGACGGCGCCCTCGCCCTCCCCGAGCGCGGCCGCCTCCCACGCCAGGTCGCTGGTACTGGTCGCGCTCGCGCGGTAGACGATACGCCGGCCGAGCCGCTGCCCGGCGAGCGCGCGCGCCAGCGCGTCCGGGTCCAGGGGGCGCGGGAGCGCGCCCGACGAGCCGTCCGCCATGGCGCAGCTATCCGACGTCGATTTCGAGCGAAATGTCGAGCGCCGGCGCCGAGTGCGTCAGCGCGCCGACCGAGATCCAGTCCACGCCGAGCTCCGCGATCGGCCGCACGGTGTCGAGGTTGACGCCGCCCGAGACCTCGATGCGGATCGGTCGGCCGGCGGCGGCGGCGGCGATGCGCTCGAGCGCCCGGCGCATCGTCGGCAGGTCGAGATTGTCGAGCATCAGCACGTCCACCCCGGCCGCGGCCAGCTCCGCCGCCTCCTCCAGGCTCTGCGCCTCCGCCTCCACCCAGCCGCCCGGCGGCAGCGCCCGCCGCGCCTCCGCGATGGCCTGCGCCAGCATCGGGCGTTTACCGGATAGCGTCAGGATGCGCAGGTGGTTGTCCTTGATCAGGACCGCGTCGTGGAGGCCCATCCGGTGGTTGGTCCCGCCGCCGGCGCGCACCGCGTACTTTTCGAGGCGGCGCAGCCCGGGTACGGTCTTCCGCGTATCCAGGACGGCGGCGCGGGTGCCGGCGACGCGCTCGACGAAGCGCCGGGTGAGGGTGGCGATGCCGGAGAGGCGCTGGAGCAGGTTGAGGGAGAGGCGTTCGCCGGTGAGCAGGGCGCGGGCGGGTCCGGCGAGGCGGGCGAGGATCGCGCCGGGCTCGACGCGCGCGCCGTCGGCAAGCGACGGAGTACAGGCGACGGCGGGGTCGAGGGCGGCGAAGACCAGGGGCACGAGCGGCAGGCCGGCGACGACGCCGGCGGCCTTGGCGACGTAGCGCGCGGCGCCCGCGAAGCCGGCGGGGACGAAGGTGTTCGAGGTGACGTCGCCGGGCCCGACGTCTTCCGCGAGCGCGATCGTAATCAGGGCGCGGGCCGCGGCGAGGTCGAGCGGGTCGAGGAGGGGGGCGGCGGAGAGGGGGGCGGAGGCGGTCACGCTTGTGCTCGATCCATCGGGAAAGAGGTTCTCGCGCGGGAGGCTGTCGTACCAGGCGGCGATCAGCGGCCCTTCGGTGCAGG
>JACRIP010000673.1 GCA_016220045.1 Planctomycetota bacterium | reverse complement strand
GAGGGGAGGAGAGGGGAGGCGGAAGACGGACGGAACCACAGAGGCACAGAGACCCAGAGGACGACGACGGCGAATGCGGGAAGGGCAGGATCGCCCCGCGGGGCGCTCCTGCCCTTCCCGCATTCGACGTGCTTCCCGTCGTCTCTGTGCCTCTTTGTCTCTGTGGTTCCGTTGCGTCGTCCGCACCTCAAATCATCTTTCGCGGGATCATTTCGCTTGACACCCGCGCGAAGATTGCTACAATCTCGCGCTCTTTCGTACAAGCGCACCCCCCCGGAACTGGCCGGCCGACCGCCGGCCCACCCCGCGAGGGACTCCCGGGGGCGTTCTGTCGCCGGGCGTCCTGGCATACCGTCCTGCACGTCCTGGCGACTTTTCCGAGCGGCGCCCGCCCTGGGGGGCATCGTCTCCCGATTCCGGGCGCGCCCAAGTCCCGTTCAGCAAGGTGAGCGTCGATGGCTGAGGAAAAAAAGACCGCGACTGCGCCGGTCGAGTTGAAGCGCACGGTGGTCGGCGTGGTGATTTCGAGCGCGATGACGAAGACCATCACGGTTCGCGCCGAGCGGATGATCAAGCATCCGCAGTTCGGCAAGTACCTGCGCCGCTACACGAAGTTCAAGGCGCACGACGAGTCGGGTCAGGCGAAGACTGGAGACCGGGTGGAGATCGTGGCCACGCGGCCGATTTCGAAGACCAAGCACTGGTCGCTCTTGCGGGTGATCGAGAAGGGCGAAGCGGCGCTGGCGGCCGCGGCCCCGGCCGCAAAGTAGGCAGCGACGCGACGCACAACCGCCCGTCGGCGCGCCTGCGCGGCGACGGGACTCGTGAGGGAAACCGACCATGATCATGCTGAGGACGAAGCTGGACGTCGCGGACAACACCGGCGCGAAGATCGTCGGGTGCATCCGCGTGGTAGGCGGGTCGAAACGCAGATACGCCGCGATCGGCGATCTGATCGTCGGCGCCGTGAAGAAGGTGATGCCCGGCCAGGACGTGAAGCAGGGCGACATCGTGAAGGGCGTGGTGGTGCGGACGCGCCGGGCGCTGCGCCGCGACGACGGCAGCTACGTGCGCTTCGACCGCAACGCGATGGTGCTGCTCGACGCGGACGGCAACCCGCGCGGGACGCGCATCTTCGGCGCGGTGCCGCGCGAGCTGCGCAAGAACTTCATGAAGATCATCAGCCTCGCCGCCGAGGTCGTGTAGGAATAGGGGTAATTGAAATGCAGGTCCGGAAGAACGACACCGTGCTCGTCATGACCGGGGATGACCGGGGCAAGACGGGACGGGTGATGCGCATCCTGACCAAGACCGACCGGGTCCTGGTGCAGGGCGTGAACATGGTGTTCAAGCACATGAAGCGGAGCATGGACTATCCGCACGGCGCGCGCATCCAGCGGGAAGCGCCGCTTGCCGTGGGGAACGTCATGCTGGTCTGCCCGGCGTGCAGCAAGGCGACGCGGGTCGCGATGGTGACGGGCGCGGACGGCCGTCACAGTCGCACCTGCAAGAAGTGCAAACAGGCGATCACCGTAGGAGAGGAGTAGACCATGGCGCGTCTCCTCGAGCGCTACAAGAAAGAGTACGTGCCCAAGCTGAAGGAAAAGCTCGGGCTCACGAATACGCTGGCCCTGCCGCGGTTCCAGAAGATCGTGATCAACATGGGCATCGGCAAGGCGGTGGAAAACAAGAACCGGATCGACGCCGGCGTGAAGGACCTCGCGGTGATCGCCGGCCAGAAGCCGATGGTGACCCGGGCGCGCAAGAGCGTGGCGACCTTCCGCCTGCGCCAGGGCGACGCCATCGGGTGCATGGTGACCCTGCGCGGCGCGCGCATGTACGAATTCATCGACCGGTTGATCGCGATCGTGCTCCCCCGTATCCGCGACTTCCGCGGCGTGTCGCCGAAAGCTTTCGATGGTCGCGGCAACTATTCGCTGGGCTTGACGGAACAGGTGGTTTTCCCCGAGATCAACCTGGACCAGGTCGAGTTCATACAGGGGATGAACATCACCTTGTGCATCTCGGGCGGCTCGGATGCGGCGTCCTTCGAGCTGTTGAGCCTGATGGGTATGCCGTTCCGCAAGTAGCGAAGGACGAGAAGCATGGCGAAGAAGTGCCTGGTGCTCAAGCAGAAGGCCGTCCCGAAATTCTCGACGCGGAAGTACAACCGCTGCCAGATCTGCGGACGGCGGCGGGGCTACTACCGCAAGTTCCAGGTCTGCCGGATCTGTTTCCGGAACATGGCGTCGCGGGGCGAAGTCCCGGGCGTCCGCAAGGCGTCCTGGTAGCGGGACGCACCCTCCGGGAATTACCCTAGGGGGCCTCCCGCCGCAAGCGGGGGCAAATACCCGAGTACAACCATTCGTTTCGCTGGAGTCTGGCTCATGGCCGTGTGTGATCCCATCGCGGACATGCTGACGCGCATCCGGAACGCGAACCGCGCCGGGCATGCCTCGGTCGAGGTTCCGTCCTCCCGTTTCAAGAAAGCCGTCGTCAAGGTGCTCAAGGACGAGGGCTACCTGAAGGACTTCACGCTCTTCGAGGCGGTGACGCCCACGGGCATGAAGACCGAAGTCATCAAGGTGCAGCTCAAGTACGGCGACCGTGGCGAGCGCATCCTGACCAACCTCGACCTGATCTCCAAGCAGGGCCGGCGCATCTTCCGCGGCGTCGGCGAACTGCCGAAGTTCCTGGACGGACTGGGCATCGGCATCCTGTCCACCTCGAAGGGCGTGATGAGCGACCGCGAGGCGCGCAAGCAGCGCGTCGGCGGCGAGCTGATCTGCCGCGTATGGTAGTCGGGCCCCCACCTGGGGCCCTCTAACGAGGACATCGAGGAGTAGACCCGTGTCACGTCTCGGCAAAATCCCCGTAGAGATCCCGGACGGCGTGAAGCTCTCCTATCGCGACGGCGTGCTCACGGCCGAAGGGCCGAAGGGCAAGATGTCGCAGCCGCTGCATCCGGAGATGGCGATCAAGATCGACGCGGCCGCCAAGAAGGTCGTGGTCACGCGCCCTTCCGAAGCGCGCAAGCACCTGGAGCTTCACGGCCTCACCCGCTCGCTCATCGCCGGTGCGATCAAGGGCGTGCACCTGGGCTACGAGAAGAAGCTGGAGGTCATCGGCGTCGGCTATACCGCGAAGGTCACCGGCAAGACGCTCGCCATGACCTTGGGCTTCTCCCACCCGATCGCCATGCAGATCCCGGACGGCCTGACCGTGAAGACGCCGACGCAGACCATGATCGAGGTCAGCGGCGTGGACAAGCGGCTGGTCGGCCAGTTCGCGGCGGACGTGCGGTTCAACCGCCCCTGCGAACCCTATAACTCCAAGGGCGTGAAGTACACCGACGAGGTCGTCCGCCGCAAGGCCGGCAAGACCTTCGTCACCGGCGCCTAACCGACGATTCTGCGACGAGGACAACGAGAACCATGGAACGCATCCGCAAGAAGTGGGCGCTGCGCGAGCGGCGTCATCAGCGCGCCAAGCGCAACATGCTGGGCACGCCCGAGCGGCCCCGCCTCTCGGTGTATCGCTCCCTCACCAACATCTACGCTCAGGTGATCGACGACACCGCCGGCAGCACGCTGGTGGCGGCCTCCTCCCAGTCGAAGGACCTGCGCGAGGCGGTCAAATACGGCGGCAACGTGGCGGCGGCGAAGGTCGTCGGCAAGGCCGTCGCCCAGGCCGCCCTTGGCAAGGGCATCAAGAAGGTCGTCTTCGACCGCGGCGGCTACATGTACCACGGTCGGGTAAAGGCCCTGGCGGAGGCCGCCCGCGCGGCCGGCCTTAGTTTCTAGCGTCCCCTCAGGAGATCACACCCGTGGCAGAACGCCGCGATCGCGACAAAGACGATCGTTTCAGCGAAATCGTCGTCAAGGTGAAGCGCTGCGCCAAGGTCATGAAGGGCGGCAAGCGCTTCAGTTTCAGCGCCCTGGTCGTCGTCGGCGACCGGCAAGGCATGGTGGGCTGGGGCCACGGCAAGGCCAACGAAGTCCCCTTCGCCGTCGAGAAGGCGATCAAGGACGCGAAGAAGTCGCTCTTCCGCGTGCCGATCAAGGACACCACGCTCCCGCACACCATCACCGCCCGGCACGGCGCCTCCAGCGTGCTCCTCCGTCCCGCCTGCCGCGGCACGGGTCTCAAAGCCGGCGCCTCGGTCCGCGCCGTCCTCGAGCTCGCCGGCGTGCGCGACGTCCTCACCAAGGTCTTCGGCAGCACGAACCCGACCAACGTGGTCAAGGCCACGATGAACGGCTTGCGCGCGCTGCGGTCCAAGAAGCAGGTCGAAAAGATCCGTGGAGTGAAAATCGCATGAACTTGGGCGACGCAAAAGCCCCGTACTGCAAGCGCGAGCGGCATTTCATCATCTGCCGCGGCAAAGGTACCGGTCGCGGCAAGACCGGCGGTCGCGGCGGCAAGGGCCAGTCCGCCCGCTCCGGCTACAGCCGTCACGACTACTTCGAAGGCGGCACCATGCCCCTGGTGCGCCGTCTCCCGAAGCGCGGTTTCAGCAATTTCCAGTGGGCGCGGAAAGTCGCCGAAGTCAACCTGCGCGACCTCAACCGCTTCGCGGCCAACGAGACCGTGAATCCCGAGAAGCTGGTGCAGGCCGGCGTGGTCCGGCACGGCTTCGACTGGGTCAAGATCCTGGGCGTGGGCGCCATCGACCGCCCGCTCACCGTGGCCGCGCACCGCTTCAGCTCGGAGGCGCTCGACAAGATCCTCAAGGCGGGCGGCAAGGTTGAGTGGCTCGCGCCGCAGCCGAAGCCCGATGCCGAAGCGGCGAAGCCCGAAGCTCCGGCGAAGACCGCAGCCCAGAAGAAGGTCGAGCGCAAGGCCCGCCAGCAGGCGCGCCACGCGCAGCACGCCGCCGCCAAGGCCGAAGCCAAGCCCGGCAAGGCCGCCAAGGTCAAGGGCGACGGCAAGCCGAAGGGCGACGCCAAGCCCAAGGGAGAAGGCAAGCCCAAGGGCGAGGCCAAGCCGAAGGGCGGCGACAAGAAGTAGCCTTCGCCCGCCCGGCCGCGTCCCGGCCGATCCGAGAACGCAATTGCGCCCTCGGGGCGACGCCTGAGTCGCTCCGGGGGCGATGCCCCAACGGTCGTACCGCGTCGTACGTCACCGATTTCATAACCCCAACCGCGGGTGCGCGATGGAACGGATCAAAGAAGTCGTCACGAACATCTTCAAGATCCCGGAGCTGCGGCGCCGGATCCTGATGACGTTCGGGCTCCTGGGCATCTTCCGCCTCGGGTGTTTCCTGCCCCTGCCCGGCGTGAACACCGCCACGATCTCGGCGTGGATGAAGTCGAACGAGCAGCAGTACGGCAGCATGTTCGGCTTCCTGAGCATCTTCTCGGGCGGCGCGATCAGCAACCTGTCGCTTTTCTCCCTCGGGATCATGCCCTACATCTCCGCCTCCATCATCTTCCAGCTCCTGGTCAAGATCGTGCCGACGCTGGAGGCGATGGCGAAGGAAGGGCCCTCGGGGTACCGCAAGATCGCGCAGTACACCCGGCTCGCGACCCTGCCCATCTGCCTCATCCAGGGCTTCGTCATGGTCACCGCGCTCGAGCGCACCTCGATCGGCGGTTCCGCCATGGTCACCCATCCGGGCTGGGGTTTCCGCATCACCTCGCTCCTCGCCTTCACCGCCGGCACCATGTTCGTCATGTGGATCGGCGAGCAGATCACCGAGCACGGCATCGGCAACGGCGCTTCGCTCATCATCATGGCCGGCATCATCGCCCGCATGCCCCAGGCCCTCCTCGAACTCTGGCGCGAGCGCGACACGGTCGGCGCCGACAAGGTCATCCTCCTCCTCCTGCTCTACTTCGGCGTCATCGTCTCGGTCGTCTACACGACGCAGGCCCAACGACGCATCCAGGTGCAACACGCCCGCCACACGCGCGGTCGCCGCGTCTACGGCGGCCACCGCCACTACCTCCCCCTGCGCGTCAACCAGGCCGGCGTCATGCCCGTCATCTTCGCCTCCTCACTCATGGTGATCCCCGACCTGATCGGCCGCATCACCAAGATCGAAGCCCTCCAGTCCATGTTCAGCCGCACCGGCTTCTGGTTCTCCTTCATCTACGTCGCCCTCGTGTTCTTCTTCTCCTACTTCTGGACCGCCCTCTTCTTCCAGCCGGTCGAGATGGCGAACCAGCTCAAGGAGTACGGGTCCTTCGTCCCCGGCATTCGCCCGGGACGCCGCACGGCCGAGTACCTCGAGTTCATCATGAACCGGGTGACGCTGGCCGGGGCGACCTTCCTGTGCTTCATCGCGCTCTTTCCCGACTTGATCTCCGAGTTCCTCAACGTCGGGCGCTTCATCACCGCGTTCCTCGGCGGCACCGGCATCCTGATCGTCGTCGGCGTCGGCCTGGACATGATGCAGAAGGTCGAATCGCACCTGCTCATGCGTCAGTACGAGGGTTTCATGAAGAAGGGCCGCGTTCGCGGGAGGCGCTAGACGATGCGGCTGCTCATTCTCGGACCGCCGGGCGTCGGCAAGGGCACGCAGGCGAAGCGCGTGAGCGTGGAGCTGGGAGTGCCGCACATCGCGACCGGCGACATCCTGCGCGAGGCCGTCCGGAACGGCACGGAGACCGGGAAGAAGGCCAAGGCCTTCATGGACTCGGGCGCGCTGGTGCCGGACGCGGTCGTGATCGGGGTGTTCGCCGAGCGCGTGGCGCAGGCCGACTGCCGGGCCGGCTTCCTGCTCGACGGCTTTCCGCGCACGCTCGAACAGTGCACGGCGCTGGATGGGTGCCTGACCGACCTGCGCGCCGGGCTGGACTCGGCGATCAACCTGACGGCGCCGCGCGCGGCGATCGTCGAGCGGCTGGAAGGGCGGCGGCTGTGCCGCGGCTGCGACGCCAGCTATCACATGAAGTATCTGCCTCCGAAGCGCGCGGGCGTCTGCGACCGGTGCGGCGGCCAGTTGTACCAGCGCGACGACGATCACGCGGCGACGATCGTGAACCGGCTGGACGTCTACGAGAAGCAGACGGCGCCGGTGATCGATTTCTACCGCAGCAAGAAGGTCCTGAAGGACGTGTCGTCGGAAGGCGACGTGAACGCGGTGTTCAACGGCATCCTGGCCGCGCTGGGGCGAGCCGCCAAGTGAAGATCGTCCGCAAGTCGCCCCGCGAACTCGACCTGATGCGGACCGCGGGACGCATCGCCGGCGAGGCCTTGCAGTTGGCGGTTTCGCTGGCGCGCCCCGGCGTGACGACCGAGGAGATCGATCGGGCGGTCGAGGACTTCATCCGGAGTCGCGACTGTCTGCCGACCTTCAAGGGGTACCGGGGATTTCCCAAGACGATCTGCGCCTCGGTGAACGAGGAAGTGGTGCACGGCATCCCGGGTCCGCGCAGGCTGGTCGAGGGCGACCTGTTCAAGGTGGACCTGGGCGCGACGTACAAGAACTACATCGGCGACACGGCGATCACGGTCCCGATCGGGACGATCTCGAAGCGCGCCGAGCGGCTGATGCGGACCGCGAAGATCTGCCTGGACAAGGCGATCGAGAAGGTGTACCCGGGTGGCCACCTGACGGAGGTCTGCGCCGCGGTGCAGCGATTCGCCGAGGGCCAGGGCTACAGCGTGGTGCGCAAGTACGCGGGCCACGGGGTAGGCACCCAGCTCCACGAGGACCCGCAGGTGCCGAACTACGTCACGGCGGATCGCGAGGAGTACGAGGTCGTCCTGAAGCCCGGGATGGTGATCGCGATCGAGCCGATGGTGAACGAGGGAACCTACGACGTCCAGACGCTCAAGGACGGCTGGACGGTGATCACGAAGGACCGCCGGCTGTCGGCCCACGTCGAGCACACGGTAGCCGTGACCGATACGGGTCATGAGGTCTTGACCCGATGGGCCGAGCCGGCGACGGCCGCCCAGGGTTGATCGACCCCGAGGCGCCGACAGCAAATAAAGATCGAGAGGCCTATGCCCAAGGAAGAAGCGATTCGAGTCGAAGCGACGGTGCGCGAGGCGCTGCCGAACGCGATGTTCAGGGTGCAGCTCAAGCAGGGCCATATCCTGCTGGCGCACATCTCCGGGAAGATGCGGATGAACTTCATCAAGATTCTCCCCGGCGACAAGGTGACGGTGGAGATGTCGCCCTACGATCTGACCAAGGGCCGTATTGTCTACCGCGAACACTAGGGAGACCCGTCCATGAAAGTTCGTCCGTCGGTGAAGCGCATCTGCGAGAAGTGCCAGATCATCAAGCGGCGCGGCACGGTGCGCGTGATTTGTTCGAACCCGAAGCACAAGCAGCGTCAGGGTAACTAGGAAACTCGGCTAGACGACGTCCGGTACGGCGCCGGAGGCCCGAGCGGGCCGGGGCGCAGTGGCCGGGCTTACAGGCTACGGAGGAATGGAATGGCTCGTATTGCGGGCGTGGAACTGCCGCCGGACAAGCGCATCCTGTACGGTCTGCAGGGCATCTACGGCGTCGGCTCGGCGCAGGCGAAGCGCGTGCTCAAGGAGACCGGGGTCGACGAGAACGTGCGCGGCAAGGCGTTGACCGAGGACCAGATCAACCGCCTGAATGCGTACCTCGACAAGAACGTGACGGTCGAAGGCGCGCTGCGTCGGCAGATCATGCAGAACATCGCGCGGTTGAAGGAAATCGGCTCCTACCGCGGGCTGCGGCATCGTCGCGGCCTGCCGGTGCGCGGCCAGCGCACGCGGACGAATTCGCGCACCCGGAAGGGTCCGCGGAAGACGGTCGCCGGGAAGAAGCAGGCGGCCACGAAGACGTAACCTCCCCTGCCGCCCGCCGAGTGCGCGGGCGGCGGTTCATTCGAGGGTCGATCCGCGGGGAAGCCCGCCCCGCGGGGACCTGGCCCGGGCAACGTAGAGAGGACACCTGAATGCCCGCTCCGGAAACGCCCACTCCCGCGACTCCCGGCGCACCGGCGCCCGCGGCTCCCGCCGCGGCCCCGGCCGCTCCGGCG
>JACRIP010000643.1 GCA_016220045.1 Planctomycetota bacterium | reverse complement strand
GGCGGGGCGGTGGGCGGGGCGACCCGCGCGGCGGCGGGGGAGGGGGACGCTGGGCGGGCGACCGGTGCGGCGGCGGGCGCGGTGGCGGGGGAGGGGAGCGCTGGGCGGGCGACCGGTGCGGCGGCGGCGGGGTCGGCGGCGGGCGCGGCACCATCGGCGCCGGGTAGTACCAGCCGGCGGGCGGCCCGGGTCGGCGGCTCCATCGGCTCACTCCCGGCCCCGGACCACCTGCTGCCACCACAGGCTCAGCAGTTCGATCCCGGTGATCAGCACGTTGAGCGGCTTGTCCCCGGTCGACGCCCCGGCCGTCCGCGGCAGGTAGCTGACCTCCAGCTCCGCGAAGCGGCAGCCCGCGCGCGCCGCCTTCACCACCACCTCGGCATCCACCCCGATCCCGCGGCTCTCGATCTCGAAACGCTCCAGAATGCGCCGCCGGAAGATCTTGACCCAGTTGATGTCGTGCAGCCGCACGCCGAAGAGCAGGCGCATCACCGTGCGCAGAAGCAGCGTGTTGAAGCGGCGCATCCGGTTGTCCTGGCGCCGCACCCGGTAGCCGACCACGATGTCCGCATCGGCCAGATACGGCACATACCTGAGCAGCTCGCGCGCATCGAACTGGCCGTCGCCGGGGACGAGCGAGACGAATTCGTGGCGCGCGTGCAGGAAGCCGCTCTTCTGGGCGCCGCCGAAGCCCACGTTGAACGGGTGGTGGATGACGCGGACGTCGGGGCACTCCTGTTCGAGGCGGTTGGCGATGCGGCGCGTGCCGTCCTTGCTGCCGTCGTTGACCACCAGGACTTCGCTCTCGCGGGCGAGCGCGCGGGCCACGCGGCGGCAGCCGTGGACCACGCGTTCGAGCGTGCCCTCCTCGTTGTAGGCGGTAACGATCAGGGAGATGCCGGATATGGGTTCGACGCCCGGCGCGAGCGCGAGCGGCGCCCAGGCCGCGACTTCGAGCCAGGGGGCCGCCGGCGCGGGGGCGGGCGGGGAGGCGACGGGCGCGGGGGGCGCGGCGCCGGCGGGCGGTTCGGTCATTCGGGGTCGCGCCTCGGATGCACGGGGTGGGTGCCGGGCGGGCCCAGCAGGAGATACCGGCCCTGGTCCACGGCCGTCGCGCATTCGAGCAGCACCGCCGTTTCCGGGCCCAGGTCCGCGCGCAGTCCGGCGTAGGTCTCGTCCGTCATGACCACGAACCGCCGACCGCCGGCGCGCAGCCAGTACCGGGTATTCGCCTGAGTGATCGGCGGAACGCGACGGTCGAGGAAGAATGGGATCGCGTAGGTGAAGTTCTCGCAGTGGAGCAGGTCGAAGGCGGCGGGGTCGGGGTCGACGTAGGTGGCGACCTCGCGGACGAAGGGCTCGATCGTGAGGGAGTTGCGGGCTTCGGGGTAGAAGACCAGGGCGCCGGCCAGGAGCGCGGCGCCGGCGGCGCCGCCGGCGAGGGCGAGGGCGGGGCGCGGGCGGCCGCGCGCGAAAAACCGGGCGGCGGCGAGCCCGACCACGCCGAGGGCGGCGAAGGCGACGACGAGGGCGCCGCGGTGCGCGTCGAGCAGGGCGCCGACCCCGGTCTTGCGGCTGCGCACGGGGAGCGCGTCCAACCCGAAGAAGAGGAGATCGTAGCCCTTCGGGCCGGGCTCGATCCGCTGGGTGAAGGCGGCGGCCGCGACCCCCACGAAGGCGGCGAGGCCGAGCACGAAGAGCGGGAGGGCGAGCCCGCGGCGATGGACGGTCGGCGCGGCGACGGCGCGGGCGAGCCAGTCGCCGGTCAGGAGCGCGAGCGCGGGCAGGAGCAGCACCAGGTAGTCCGGGCGTTTCCCCGAGGCCGCGCTCAGGCCGCCGAAACAGGCGAGCGCCCAGGCCGGGGCGAACAGGACCTCGGGCGCAGGCGTCGCGCGCGCGCGGCGCGCGGCGTCCGCGAGCGCGGGCAGGAGCCAGATGCTGCCCGGCAGGAAGGTGAGGAACAGGTACGGCAGGTACCACCAGACCGGGTGCTCGTGGCCGCCGCCCTCCTCGAGCCCGAGCAGCATGCCGATGTTCTCCTTGAACAGGTTGACGTAGCGGAACTCCGGTCCGCCCTCGAGCGACGCCGGCAGATACCAGGCGCCGATGAGCAGGAGGAAGGCCAGGGCGGCGGAGCAGGGGCGCATGGCGAGGAAGACCGCTCCCTCGCGGCGCAGGGCCGCGGCGAACGGCATCGGGGATTCGCTGGAGGCAGGGGAAGGGGCGGCGGGCGTGCGGTCGAGGAGGGCGCGCAAGCCGAACCAGGCGGCGAGGGAGGCGAGCGGGAAGGCGACGCCCATGGGGCCCTTGGCGAGGGTGGCGAGGGCGAGGGGGATGGCGGCGGCGAGGCCCCACGCGCCGCGCCGTGCCGGGTCCTGGTAGGCGCGGAGCAGGGCGTAGAGCGCGAGCTCGATGAGCACGGCGAGGGTCATGTCGATGCGCGCGCGGCGGCCGAGGCTGATCCAGGTCACGGCGCCGGCGAGCAGGAGCGCGGCCGCGCCCGCCCCGCCCCGGCCCATGCCCAGGCGGCGGCCGAGGAGGTAGACCACGAACACGCCGAGCGTCGCCATCAGGGCGGAGGGGAGGCGGATGGCGAACTCGGTCACGTCGCCGCCGAGGGCGAGCGAAGACAGGGCGCACAGCCAGGGGAAGAGCAGCGGCTTCTCGGGCCAGCGCGTGCCGTTCGGGCGCGGCAGCAGCCAATCCCCGGAGCGCAGGATTTCCTGGGCGAGCACGCCTTCGCGCGGTTCCCCGCGATTGTCCATCGGCTGGCCGCTGAGGCCGGTCAGGTAGAGGAGCGCGCAGAGCGCGGCCAGCCCGAGGAGCCACGCCCCGTCGGCACGCTCCCAGCGGGCGGGCGGGGGGACGGCAGGCGCAGGGGAATGGGCGGGGGCGGGCGCGGGGGAGGGGGCGGGGGCGGGGGCCATCGCGTCTCCGGAGGGCGTGGTGGCGGGG
>JACRIP010000091.1 GCA_016220045.1 Planctomycetota bacterium | reverse complement strand
TTTTTTCGGCAAGCTTTTCGGCCTACCGCGTCGGCTCCGTAATCGCCCAATCACACAATCGCCAAATCGCCCAATCGAAGCACCGCCAGAGCTGCGCTTGCGCTTGGGTTGCGGGCCATGCCCGCCCTACGGTTCAGTCGTAGTTGTGCCCTGCAGGTCCGGCACGCGTCCGCCGGGCCGGCCGCTACGATCCGGCGCTCCCCGCTTTCCCGCCGCGGTCGCGGTCGCGCGGGCGCGGGCCGAGCAGCCCTTCCAGGCCCTTGCCGAACCCCTCGAGCTGCTTGCCCAGGCCGTCCATGGCCTTCCCCAGCCCCTCGCCCAGCTTCTCCGTCAGCCCGGCCGGCAACTTGATCCCCTCCCCCGTCAGCGATTTCAGCCTCCCCAGGCTCCCGCCCAGCTCCCCCAGGAACTCCGTCGGCAAGAGCCCCTTCCCCGTCTCCAGGGTCGAAAGCAGGAGCGTCTTCGTGACCGCACTCGTCACTTCGACCGCGGTCATTCCCTTGTTCCCGGCGCTGCCCACGTCGTGCAGGGTCAGCTCCGGGATCTTGAGCGGCCCCGAACCCGTGAGCTTCCCGAGCGCCCCGGCGTCCACGTGCACCGTCACGTCGCGCAGCACCAGCTCGTGGATGACGAACTTCTTGCGCTTCGCGTACTCCGGGTCCGCCTCCAACTTCTTCATGTGATCCATGATCGCCGAATAGTTGGCGCCCGTTGCGGTCTTCTCCAGATTCAGGTCGATCCCTGAGATCGTCATGCGCGGGACCTCCACCGGGTCGGCGCGCAGGCCGGCGAGCGTGACCTCCATTTCGGAGGTCGTGAAGACCAGGAAGTGCGGGGTCTTGAAGCCCTCGGGGTTGGCGACGGTGAGCCGGGTCATGGCGAAGCGGCTCGAGAAGATGCCGACGCTCGCGCCGTCGAGCGTCGTCGGCACGCCCAGGGCGGCGCTGGCGCCCTGCTCGACCGCGCCCTTGGCCATGCGGTCGATCGAGAGGAAGGCCACGCCGACCGCGAGGAGCGCGACGACGAGGAGGGCGGCGGCGAGCTTGAGCAGGGTCTTCATCGATACCTCCAGCGGCGGGTGCGCGCAAGGTCGAGAGATCGGGGCTCAGATGCCCAGCCGGCGCACGGCGACGTCGGCGGGCAACAGCAGGGCGGCGAGCGCCAGCAGCACCCAGGCGAGTTGGTCCCGCTCGGTGCGCCGGCGCGGGCGCACGGCCGACAGGTCCTCCACGCTGGGGCCGACCGCGGCGCCGAGCCGCCGGGCCACGCCCTCGACCCGCAGCGTATCCGTGCCCAGGTCATGATACTCCTCTTCGTAGGGGCGCGCCAGCCCCAGGGTCGTGCTGCGCTCCGGACCGTGCGGCGGCTTCTGACTCACCTCCAGCGTGTAGATCGTGCCGACTTTCGGCACCGGCGCCCGTGCGCGGTACCGCCCGACGCCGATCTTCTCGACCGCCACCGGTTCCGGCCGCCCCTCCGGCGCACTCCAGCGCGCGCGGGTCTCCACCGCCAGGTTCTCCGCTTCCCGTTCCTCCGGCGCCTCGACCGTCACCACCGCCTCCGCGCCCTCGTAGCGGACCTCGGTCCGCGGGTGCACCATCCGCTCCTCGGCGCTGCGCCCGACCGAGCGCGCGAGCTGCGCGACGAATTTGGGGAAGGAGCCCCAGGCGAGCCAGGCCGCCGCGGCCTCGCCGCGCAGGTCGGAGGTCCACACCGCGACCTTGCCCAGCTCGTAGCGCCAGTACGCGAGGAGCGGCCGGTCTTCGCCGGCGGCGAGCAGCGCGACCATCGCCTGGCGGCGGACGGTGGAACGGGCGAAGGTCCCGAGGTCGGGCAGCTCCGCCGGGGGAATGCCCTTCAGGATATCACCCGGTTCGACCGGCACGACCTTGAACGGCCCGCGCGGGCCGCCGCCTTCCCCGCTCCCGCTGCCCAGTCCGCCGCCGAGTCCCGTGCCCGGGCCGGCCCCGCCCGGCAGGCCGCCGGGGAGGGCTCCGGGTGCGCCCGGTGCGGTTCCGGGTCCGGCCGCGGTCGCGTCCGGGCCCGGCGGCGGACCGCCCGGATCCACCGCCGTCGTCGCCGGCTCCTCCGGCTTCGCGTGCTCCGACACCGGGGGGCGCGGGCCCTGCGGGACCGAGCGCACGACCGTGCGCGCCTCGCGATGGAAGATCTGCGGGACCTCGTCGGGTGAGGAGGTGACGAAGTAGCGACCGCGGCCCCAGCGCGCGATGCCCGAGAGCAGGGAGCCGTCGATGTCGTCGCCCACGCCGATCGCCGAAACCGTGATGCGGCGCCGCGCGAGGTCCGAGACCAGGGTCTGGAAATCGGCCATCGGGCTCACGCCGTCGGTCAGGAGGACGATGTGGCGGACCTGCGACTCCTCCTTGGCGATCGCGGTCCCGCCCTCCTCGAGCGCGGGGTAGATGTCGGTGCCGCCGCCCGCCACGATGCGCGCGACGCGGTCCTGGATGTAGGTGCGCTTGCGCGCCGGCGTGAACTCGACCACCCAGCGCGGTTTCTCGTCGAAGGCGAGCACGCCGATGCGGTCCTCGGGACCGAGCGCTTCGGCGGCGGCGATGGCGGCCTCCTTGGCCAGCGTCATCTTCTTCGCTTCCGCCATGCTGCCCGACTTGTCGATGACGAGCAGGAGCGAGACCGAGGGAACCTCGATCTCGACGCGGCGGGGCTCCTTTTTGGTCGGGTCGGGGTTGGGGCGTGGGCGCGGATCCGGCTGGGGCGTGGGCGGCGCCTGGGGTTCGTCGGGGCGGGGCGGCTCGAAGGCGACGGGGAGCAGCGCCTCCTCGGGTGAACCCTTGAAGCCGGCGAGCGCGCGGGCGTCGGTGCCGGAGAGCAGGAGGAGGCCGCCGCCGTCGGCGACCCAGGCCTGGAGGGCGCGCCACTGGTCGCGCGCGAGCGAGCCGTGGACCGCCTCGACCAGCACGACCGCGCCCCAGGCCGCGAGCGGGCCGGCCGCCGTCGGCAGCGCGTCGGCCGCCATGCGCTCGACCGCGACGTCCTGTGCCGCGAGGGCGGCGGCGACGTTCGCGCCCGCGCCCGGCACCGCCTCGGCCACGAGCACGCGCTCCCGTCCCAGCGCGAGCACCGCGCCGAGGAGCTTGTTGTTGCGGCGCTCGCTCTCGTCGGGCGCGCTCGCGGCCGCGCGGCAGCGGTGGACGCCGGCCGGCCGGGTCAGGGTGGGGACGACCACCGACTGGACGCCGCGCGCCGGGAAGGTCACCTCCTGCTCCGCCGTCGGGACATCGTCGATGAGGAGCGCGACGCGGGCGGCGAGCGGGGAATGGGAGGAGAGGGTGACGCGGGCATCGAAGGCCTGGCCGACGCGCACTTCGCTCGGCAGCTCGAGCTTCTCGGCCACGACGTCGCGCGCGCCCTCGTCGCCGAGCGGGAGGAGGGCGAGCTTGACGCCGGCGCCCAGGCGGCCGCCACCGGGCGAATCCCCGAGGGAGCCGCGCCCGAAGCGGCCGGCGTTGACGTTGGCGTCGGTATAGACCAGGATGCGGCGGTCGGTGACTTCGGGGAAGAGGTTGACGGCGAGGGTGAGCGCGTCGTCGAGGTCGGTTCGGCCGGGCTCGAGGCGGGCGAGCCAGTCGGCGTGCTGCGCGGACTCGCGCATGCGGGCCTCGGCGGCGGCGCGCGCGTCGGGCGCGGGGTTGCCTTCGAGGACGCGCACGGCCTCGGCCGCGAGGCGGCGCGACTCGGTGGCGGCGGTGAGATGGCGGAGCGCCTCGGGTCCCGGGAAGGGTTCGAGGCCGCTCGCCAGGGCGAGCACGTCGGCGCGGCCGGCGACCGGGATGAGCGCCTGGCGCGCATGGGGCGCGCACACGCGCTCGGCGATGGTGGCGAGGTGGGCGAGTGCGGATTCGCGCGCGGTGTCGGAGACGCTGGCCGAGAGGTCGACCAGGTAGAGCAGGGCGTAGGGCTCGGGTTCCGACCGGAGGCGTTCGGGTCCGGCGAGCGCGCCGAGGACGAGGAGGAGGAGGAGCGCGCGCGTGGCGAGGGCGGCGAGGGCGCGGGCCGGGGAGAGCGGGGCCGCGCTCCGCAGCATCATGACGAAAAGGAGCGCCCCGAGCGGGATACCCCACCAGAGGACCGCGGGGTGGGCGAAGGTCGGCACGGGCTAGCGATCGATCTCCAGTTGGATCTTCTTGCGCTCGGCGGCGTCGATGCGCCGGCACAATTCGAGGAAGGCCGGGTAGTCGGCCGGGGAGACCTGCTGCGGCGGGAAGAGGCAGCGGCGCTCGATCACGACCTCGCCCGTGACCGCGCGCGAGAAGAGCAGCGAGTAGGAGCCGAAGCGCGTCTCCTCGACGAAGCTCTCGGGGATACGCCGGATATGCCACCCGGGCGGGAAGGCGAGGCGCACGGAGGTGGAGGAGCCGAACCAGCGTGAAAGCTGGAGGGGCTGCTTGCGCTCGGCCTCGGAGGCGAAGGTCTCCTGCATGGCGGTCGGGGGCACGCCGAGCCGGCAGCGCGCGGCGGAGCCGGCGAGCTCGGCGAAGCGCGGCACCTCGAAGTCCTGGATGACGCGGAGCGGCGCGCCGGGCGTGTCGAGCCCGGGCAGCTCGTGGGCGAGCAGCTTGACGCCGGGGAAGTTCGCGTTGAGGACCATCTCGAAGACGCTCTTGCGCTGTTCGGGCGCGGCATTGACCAGCCGGCTGCGCGCGCGCGCCGCCGCCTCGCCGCGCGTCGCCGAATCCAGGCGGATGCGCGCGCCGCCTGCGGGAGTTACCTGAATCATGAATTCCTGGCTCTCCAGGCGCTCCTCGGCCGGCTGCTCGGGGACGCGCACGAAAACCGGCCCGTCGCGCCGGACCACTATGGCGCGACCGCCCTGAACGACCCAGGGGAGTTCCCCGAGCCGGCCCCAGCGGCTCTGGCAGTCGGTCCAGACGTAGGAACCGTCCTCCAGGCGCACGCGCAGGAGCGAAGTCGCGGCGCCGGATTCCGTGAAGTAGTGCGGCGCGGCCAGCTCCCAGGGCGGCTCGGGCTCGACCCAGCGGTTGTGGCGCGCGAGGACGAACTCCGGCGCCAGGCCCGCCGCCTCGGCGAGCGCGCAGAGCAGGATGAGGCGCATGCCGCCGCGCTCGGTCAGGATTTCCTGCGCGGTGTGGCCGCCCTCATCGTCCTTGACCCACTGATTGACGAAGTCGTACACGGCCGCGAACTTCTCGCGCGTGCCGGTCTTGCCGGCGGTCAGCTCGGCCGCGCGCGCGCGCAGCTCGCGCGTGAGCAGCATGCGGCCGAAGAAGAACTCCTTGTACTGGGCGCCGATCTCGCGCCAGGTCTCGTCGCTGCCGATGTAGACGTGGGGCAGGAACTCGGCGTACGAGGGCTGGTGGGGTTCCTCCTCGATCAGCTCGGAGTGCTTGACGTCCCAGACCACGATGCGGCGATCGCCCTCTTCGGTCACCGTGGCGGGCGCGGGCATGTTGCGCTCGACCCAGCGGAAGGGGAAGTCCTTGGGCACGCTGACGACGAAGCGCGAACGCTGGAAGGGGCCGTCGAAATTGAAGTCCTGGAAGTAGAAGGAGGCGTAGGAGAAGCGGGCGCCGGAGCCGCGCGGATGGTGACGGCGCCACTTGTATTCGATGACCGAGCCTTCCTCGAGATGGGGCATGGTCAGCTCGCTCGAGCCGCCGAGGAGGATGGGTTCGAGGATGCGGCCGTCGGGGGTGATGGTCCGGGCCTCGAGCAGCTCGCCGTTCACGCGCACCTTGTCGTAGGCGTCGATGCCCTTTTCGTTCAGGATCTTGTAGACCTGGGAAACGACTTCGCTGAAGGACCCGTCGGCGTTCACGCGTACCACGGCCTGGTCGAGCAGGTAGAGGACGGAGGCCTTGGGGAATTCGCGGCGGCCGGGGGAGCCGGGGATGAGGGTGCGGCCGTCGACGGCGTAGGCGCCCTCGACGTCGTCCTCGGCGCCGCGCAGGGCGGCGAGCTGGCGGCGCAGGTTGTACTGCGACGGGTCAAGTCTCAGGGATTCTGTGTAGGCGGCGACCGCCTCGTCGCGCTTGCCCGCCCGGAAGAGGAGGTTGCCGTGCTCGGCGTGGAGCTGCGGGTCGCCGGGCGCGAGCGCGATGCGGCGTTCGGAGAGGGCCTTCGCGGCGTCCCACTCGGCGCGCTCCGCCCGCAGATCGATGAGGGCGCCGAGCCGGCGCGCGTCGTCCGGCTCCCGCCGCAGGCCCGCCTCGATGCCGGCGATCGCTTCGTCCACCCGGCCGAGCGTCGCGTAGAGGCCGTCCAGGTCCTCGCGCGCCGAGACGTGGGTCTTCGCCCATTCCTCGAGCAGGGCGAGCGCCTTCGGATAGAGCTTCTCGGCGCGCGCCTCGTCGATCCGCCGTTCGGCGAGCGCCTCGCTGCCGGGGTAGAGTTCGTCGAGCTTGCGGAACGCGTCCTCGGCCTCGCGTTTCCAGCCCTGGCCCGCGTAGAGGCGGCCGAGGTTGAGCAGGCCCTGGAAGTACCCGGGCTCGGCGTCGACCGCGCGCCGGTAGGTGCCGATCGCTTCCTCGATCTTCTCGTCGCGATAGTAGTAGAGCGCGATGCGTTCGAGGGCGGGCACGAAGTTCGGGGCGGCGGCGAGGGCGCGGTCGTAGGCGTCCTTGGCGCGGTTGATGCGGAAGGTGGCGGGGAGGAAGTCGGAGGCTTCGTAGAGCCGGCCGAGCTGGACCTGGAGGAAGGGGGAGCCGGGCTCGGCGGCGACGGCGCGCTTCATTTCGCCGACCGCCGCGTCCTCCTCGCCGGCGAAGGAATGGAGGAGGGCGAGCGCGGCGAGGGACCAGGCGCCGGGCGAGCGCTCGGGCGCGGCCGCCTCGGCGTAGCGCGCGATCGCGCCGACGCGCAGCACGCGGGCGGCGGCTTCGTCGGCGGGGGCGGGCGCGGGCGCGAGCGGCCGCAGCTCCGGGTCCTCGGCTAGGGTGATCCCTGGAATCGGATTGCCGGCGGCATCGACGACGCGGCAGAGGAAGTAGCCCCCACTGCCGGAGACGAGCTTGAGCAGCAGGCGGTTCCAGCCCGCGCGCAGCGGCACGCGGACGGCGACTTCGTGCGGATGGACGGCGCGCAGGCGGTCGATTTCGGCGGCGGGGCGGCCGTTGACCCAGAGCTTGAAGGCGCCGGGGCAATCGAGGAGGAGGTGGGCGTCGGTCGCGGCGGGAAGCTGGAGCTGGGCCAGGGCGTAGACGGCGCCCTCGCGCGGCCAGACCGGATCGAAGGCGTTCAGTTCGCGGCCGGGCGGCACGCGGGGGAGCATGCGGCGCGTCAGGGCGTCGGCGGGGCGGGGCGGCGTCCCGGGCGCCGCGGCGCCGGACGGCGGAGCGGCCGTGGCGCCGGCGGCGCCGTCCGCGGTCTGCTCGGGTGGGAAGAGATCGTCGTAGCAGGCGGATTCGGTGCGGCCGTAAGGTCCGAGCACGCACCAGCGGTGGACGTAGCCGAGTCCGGCGCGCAGGGCGTCGGCGGCGTCGCCGTCCCCCGACTCTTCGAGCAGCGCGGCGAGCGACTGGTGGACCAGCGCGCGATTCCAGCCGTTGGTGAAGGGGAGGTCGGCGAGCCGGCGGTAGGTGGGGAGACAGGCGGCGGGGTGGTGCGCGGCGCCGCGTAGGGCATTCGCCTGGCGCAGGGCCAGCTCGGCCACGGGCGAGTCCGGCGCGGCGGCCACGGCGGCGAGGCAGCGGGCGAGAAACCCGTCGTAATCGCCGTGCGCGAACTCGGGCGCGGCGAGCAATTGCTGTTCGGGAATCGTCAGGGCGGCTTCCGCGCGCGCGGCCCGGGGCGGTGGCGCGCCGACGGCGAGCAGGGCGAGCAGGGCCGGCAGGGCGGCGAATGATGTGCGGATTCGGTTCACGGGTAACCTCGAAGGTGGTTGTCGCCCGCTCAGGATGTCAGGTGGGCGATGGTTGTCGGCCGTGCCGTCAGGGGGCGGGCACAAGGCCCGCCCCTACAAGACCGCGGGTGCTGCGGACGGTGGTCAGTGGACCGTGGACGGTGGCCA
>JACRIP010000654.1 GCA_016220045.1 Planctomycetota bacterium | reverse complement strand
CGCCTCCCCCCGCCTGCCGCTCCAGGGTGATCACCTTGCCCCAGTCCACGACCTCCTTCGCCAGCGTCAGATCCTTCGTGAAGAGCAGCACCTGCGAACGCGTCGCAAACCGCCGCTGCGGCCAGCGCGAGAATCTCCCCGTTGCGCCGCTCCAGCTCCGCCCGCCGCGGCGCCACCGCCGATGACTCGATGGCGCGCCGCTGGGTGGTGGGGGGGGAAGAACATCGGCCACGCCCCCCGGATTGGCAGGTCGGCCGCTTCAGGGCTTCCTTGCTTACCTACTTGCGCCGCGGGCTGTTCCGACGTAGGATGCCGCCATCGCTTGCGTGCATGGCATGGTACGGGTCATCACGGAGGGGGAATTCGGAAGTCAGGACTTTCTCCCGGAGAGTCGCCCAATGCAATTGCCTTCCCGCCGCGACCCCATGGAACCGGTCGCGGCCTTCGTTGGCGCTGGGTTTTCTAAGGCATTCGGCATCCCCGACGCCAGGGAACTCTGGCGTTTCGGACTCGTCCCGGCGATCGGCTCTGTCCAGATCGCAGCCCACCTGGAGGAGGCCCAGCGAGGGTACCCACTGCGGGAGTTCATCGAGCGAAAGATCGAAGATGTTGAGTTGCTGCTTACACCCTGGTCAACATGGTTGGACTCGCTGGAACAATCACCGGGCCTTGAGCGCATCGAGTGGGTCCGCCGCCGAAACCTGTACGAGAAGTACTTGGTCAATCTGTCTCAGCACTTACGCGAAAGGACCGATCTAGCATCCCAGACGGCCAACTTCCGGGAACTCGCCGTTCGATTCCGCAAGGTGATCTCCGCGTGTGGGGTCGCCCTCGTAACGACCAACTACGATCTGCTCCTGGAGAATCTGGTCGCGCCTTCCGGACTCCCGTGCTCGTATGTCGATGGAGTTGATCCGGCGGTACGGCTCTTCAAGCTTCACGGTTCTGTAAACTGGGCGCGGATTCCGAACAACTTGGTTGACCCAGAAAACACCAGCCCTGTGGTGCTAGAGAAGACGGATGACGATCGCGTCGAAGTGGTGGCAAGCGGGAAGCCCTTTGAACTGGCCCTGGGTGGGACCGCCGTGCTCATCCCACCGATCGCCGGCAAGAGATACGAGGGGTTGTTCCGGGGAGGTCTGAAGGGTGCGTTTCAGGTCCTCAGCAAGGCCGATCGCGTTCTGATTGTTGGATACGCCTTCACTGAGGCAGATATGGCGATCCGTACCCTCCTCGAACGAACGATTCGTGCGCGAACGCGGAAGCGAACGGCACTACGAGTGGTCAACCCGGATCCAGTCGCAATCGCGCGCAGTGTCGATGTTCTGCGGGGTGGTCAGCGGAGCGCCGAATCCACGATAACGGTCGAGTTTTTGCCCAGAGCATGGATTCCCGAGGACTTCGACTGGCTGATCGATTGATACGCGCCGAGCGAGGAAACAAACCGAGCGGCGATGAACGGGTTCGGCTTGGGGCACCCCCCGGGTAGCTTCATTTGTGATCGAGGGACCCGTCGCCTGGCAACTGTCGCAGCGCCCGTGAACCTGTTCCTCGCCTGTGGGTCAAAGAGACCCTCAGGTCGGTTTTCGACGGCACAACCCCATAGCCGGGCCCTCTGATGAACGCACCGCCGCGGTGGCAGCCCTTTCTCGGTTGGGTGCTGGACGAGAAGTACCACCTCGTCAAATTCCTAGGCGCAGGCGGTTACGGAGCCGTCTTTGAAGCCGAGGAGCGGATGCTGGGCCGGGAAATGTCGCGGCCTGTAGTCAAGCTGATCATTCCTGATGAGGACCAGGTGCAGCAGACACTTGACGAATTGCAGACGCTGCGCGGCCTCTCGCATGACAAGCTGGTTCGGGGATTGGCTGTAGGGCACCGCCCGTTCAACGACCGAGTATTGATTTATGTGGTCATGGATCGCGCCATCGAGTCGCTCCAGGACCTCCTAGACCGGAAGCACCACCTTGCCACCGACGAGCTGCGCGATGTTGTTCGCGACGTGGCGAGCGGGCTTGCGTACCTTCATGGCAAGGGGCGCATCCATCGCGACGTGAAGCCGGCAAACGTCCTGCGCTTTGAAGATGGTTGGAGACTCAGCGACTTCGGTTTGGTCCGATCCCTCGGCGATACCAGTGCCGTTACCACCCATACGATCGCAGGGACGGACAAGTACCTCTCGCCGGAGGTCTTCGATGGCGTAGACTCTGCTCAGCGAGACGTATGGGCTCTGGGAGTCATGCTCATTCAAGTGGCGGCCGGCGCGTTTCCATTCGACGGCAAGTCCTTACCCGAACTGATGGCTGCGATTCGGGAACGTGCGCCGGGGGGGCTGGATCAGATCGTAGAACCGACCCTTCGGCAGATCGCCAAGGACTGCCTTCAGGTGGATCGCCATCTCCGCCCGAATGCTGCTCGGATTCTGGAAGTTGAAAACTCAATCAAGCGGACACGGTCCCCCTTGCGGGGCCTCGAGGCCGCCACGCACCGGGAGGTAATCGAGCATTTCATGATGGGGAAGTTCCAATTCTACGAGCTCCCGAGGGTGCGCGAGGGAATCCGGCAACTTCTGTCCACCTCGGATGAAAAGTTCAACGAGGAGATCGATCGGATTTCCAAGGATCAAGATTACGATCCCGACATGATCATGATCTACCTCAGCCTCCTTCTCGGTGACTTGCCGAAGAGTCGATTCAGGTGGGTGCGTACGTGGGTCGAGTTGGAGGCGCTCTATTCCTTCCCCCCGTTTGTTGCCAGGTCGGAGGCACGTCCAGTCCCGCTGCGCCAGATCTTGCAGAACCGGGCGCCGCAGACAGGTCGGGGCTCTGGCCCCAGCGTATGGCAGCACACGTTGATTCTTGTTTTCGGCAAAGTTGCCGGCTGCGAGGGTACGCTTCAGGTGCTCGATGGCCTCGAGGACGCGACCGAGATGATGGCACATGGCATGACGCTGGCGCTGGCGTACGTCGCGGTTGCGGAGTGACGTCGGCGCGGCAACCGTCCCTCTCATCCAGTCGCCACGCGCTCCTCGATCCCACCCCGGCAGGAAACCCGGTCCCTATCCACGGAGCCGAGTAACCATGACACCCGAACGACTTCGGCGGCTGCTTGCATCGGGCGAAGGCCCGACCCTCGAATTCAAGCGCTCGACCGGCGAACTGCGCGAGGCGATGGAGGCCTTGTGCGGCATGCTGAACGCGCAGGGCCGGGGTCGCGTCGTCTTCGGCGTGTCCGACCAGGGCAAAGTCACCGGGCAGACGGTCGCGGAAAGTACCCAGCGCGACATCGCCGGCGCCTCCCGGCGTATCGAACCCGCTGCCCAGATCACGACCTCGCTGAACTGACGGCGGTCGTCGTCGAGGCCCGCGCCCAGGCTACAGGGCCGTTCACGATCGAGGGCCGCAGCTACCTCCGTGTCAACAACACTACGCAGAGAATGTCCCACTCGGAGTTCGATCGCCGCGTCGTCGAGCGCCTGGAGAGTCACCTGCCCTGGGATCGATGGATCGCGCCCGACTGGAAGACCCGAGACCTCGACCTTCGGGAAATTCACCGGACCGTCGAGGACGCCGTCGAAGCGAAGCGACTGACCGGTGTCCTCGGCGAGAGAATCGAGGTTGTGCTGCGCCGCCTGGAGTTGGTCACCGATCGGGGCGTGACCCGCGCCGCGGCCATCCTTTTCGGCAAGGAAGGCGGGCCCGGTTACCCCATGGGGGAAATCCGGCTGGCGCGGTTTCGCGGCGTCACCAAAGACGAGTTCCGGGACAATCGTCAATTCAAGGACCACGCCTTCGCCCTGCTCGGACACGCCGAGCGGTTTCTCGATGAGCACGTGCCGGTAGCGAGTCGCTTCGTGGAAGGCCGGATGCGGCGCACTGATACCCCGCTGTACCCGCCGCTCGCCGTCCGCGAGGCCCTGGTCAACGCGCTCGTCCACCGCGACTACTCCAGCGACGGAGGGGCCGTCGGCGTGGCGCTTTTCGACGATCGCCTCGAGATCTGGAGTACGGGAGTGCTCCCAGCCGGGCTCTCGCCGGAGGTTCTCCGGGGTACTCACGAGTCCGTCCCGCGCAATCGACTCATCGCCGAGGTGTTCTACCGCCGCGGTCTGATCGAGAAGTGGGGAAGAGGCACAAACAAGATCCTCCTTGATGCCAAGCGACTCGGCTGTCCGGAACCGCAATTCGAGGAGATCGCGGGATCATTTGTCGTACGCTTCCAGCCGGCCGCGACCGTGCGCGCCGTGGGTGTGGCAACCGGGATGGGGGTTCGTGCCGAAGCGATCTTGCAGCTTGTCCGACGCCTGGGCCCGACTCGGGCCGCCGAGATCTTGCGAGCGCTCGGGGAGCCGATCACGCTGCGAACGCTGCAACGGGAGCTAGGCAGGCTGCGCGAGTCCGGGAGTATCCTCGCCCGCGGGCGCGGGGAGGCCACGACTTATGAAGCGGTGGAGAGCACGCAGGAATCCTGAGTCGCGACACGTCGCGACATGTCGCGATAGGTTGATACAACGAGGGGCAGGCGTCTACCTGTCCCCCGTAGACGGAGGCGGAGGGAATGCCCGCCCCTGGCCAGAATGGCCGCCCGCCGTCGCCTCGCCTCTCCCGCCGCCGACCCGCCTTCCCCTCGCCCATCCCCCCGCCGCCGGCTCCTCCTCCGGATCCTCCGCTGCCGCCCCCCCTCCCCCCCGCCTACCGCTCCAGGGTGATCACCTTGCCCCAGCCCGCGACCTCCTTCGCCAGCGCGACGTCCTTCGTGAAGAGCAGCACCTGCGAACGCGTCGCAATCCGCCGCAGCGTCGCCAGCGTGTGCCGCAGACGCTCCTCGTCGAAGTGCGCGAACGGGTCGTCCAGGATCAGGAAGGGCTCGCGCTCCGACCCGACCATCACCCGCGCCAGTCCGTAGCGGATCGAGAAGTAGAGCTGGTCGCGCGTCCCGCGCGACAGCGACTCCGGGTCCACCGGCCGGTCGCCCTTCACCGGCCGGAAGGTGAACTCGCTCGGGTCCACCTCCACCTGCACCCCGGTGTAACTGTTGCGCGTCATCTCCATGAAGACCGACGAGACCGCCTGCTGGAGCGGCGACGCCAGGTCCTCGCGTACGTGCCGCGCCGATTCGCCCAGCAGCTTGATCGCCCGTTCGAGGGCGCGCGCCCGCAGCGTCAGCCGCCCCAGCTTGCGCTCGTGCCAGACGATCGACTCCCGGATCTGCAGCAGGTCCAGCTCCTGCCGCTCCAGGTGCTTGCGCTCCTCCTCGTGCTGCACGAACTCCCGCTCGTGCCGCTCCAGCTCGCTCGCCGCGTGGGCAAGACGATTCTCGACCTCCGTCACCCGTTCCGCCGCCAGAGCCTCCCCCGGCACCGAGGCCAGCCGGTCGGTCAGCGCCGCGCGATCGAGCTGCAGCGCCCGCCGCTTCTCGGTCAGCGCCTCGATCGTCCCCTCCTTGGCCAGCGCCTCGAAGGTCGAGCAGCGCTGCCGCCGGTCGGCGGCGAGGTCGCTGAAAGTGCGGACCGACTTCAGGAGCTCCTCCAGCGAGCCCACGCGCGCCGCCGCGGCCAGCGCCAGAATCTCCCCCTTGCGCCGCTCCAGCTCCGCCCGCCGCGGCGCGACCGCCGCCGCCGAGGTCTCGATCGCGCGTCGCCGACCGTCCTCCCCGTACAGCTCCGCGCGCAGCTTCGCCAGCTCCGCCTGGGCCGGCGGCAGCTCGGTCGTCAGCTTCGCCAGCCGCGCCTTCACCTCCTCCGCCTTGCGCGCCGCCCGGTGGGTCACGCCGCGCAGCGCGTCCAGCCGCGCCTTCACCGCCACCTTCTCGGTCTTGAGCGACTCGCGCTCCGCCTTGAGCGCCGCGTCCGCGCCCGTCGGCACCAGCAAGGCCAGCGCACTCTGCCCCGCCGCCAGCTCCGCCGTGAGCTGCCGCGCCTGCGCCGCGGCCGTCAACAGCCCGTCGAGCGCCGGCAGCCCCGCCGTCTGCAACAGGAACTTGCGCTCCGATTCCGCCGCCGCCACCTCCTTCGCCGCCAGCTCCGCGTTGTGCGCCGTGATCACCAGCTCTTTCTTTTTTTCGGAGCGCTGCTCCTCCTTCTTGCGGAAGTTGAGCACGCCCGCGAAGGCGAGGCCGGCGGCGACGGCGACGAAGACCAGTCCGACGGCGACCACGCCCTTCTCGCTGACCGCGAAGTACGTGCCGGTCACGAGCGAGAGCGCGGCGAGCGTCAGGCACAGGGAAGTCATGTAGTAGCTCGGGAGGTTGCCGGCGAAGGTCTCCTTGGCCTCCTCGAAGCGCGTCTGCGTTTCCTTCTGGGCCTTCTTGCGGGAATTCAGCTTGTCCTGGACGGCGAGGGCCTTGGCCTCCAGCGCCGGGGTGGCGCGGACGGCCTTGGGGATGCGCTCCAACGCGTCCTTGGCGGCCGCGACCTTGCGCCTGAGTTCATCGACCTTGTGCAGGCGGTCGTCGATTTCGGCCTCGCGTTGGTGGATCGCGGCGGTGCGCGGGTCGAGCGCCGAGAGCTCGGCCTGGGCCGCGGCGAGGGCGCCGAGGGCGGCGTGCTCCGCCTCCAGCGCGGAAACCCGGGTCGCCAGCTCGGTCTCCTTGGCGCGCAGGTCGGCGATCCTCGTCGGCAGCCCGGACAGCTCGCCCTGCGCGCTCTCCGCGGCCGCGCCGGCATTGCGCAGGTCGGCGTCGAGGGCGACGATCTTCTCGACCAGCCCGGGGTCCTTGCGGAAGAAATCGGGGAATGCACTGAGTCGCCGGTCGGAGGAGGCGATTTCCTCCTTGAGGCGCGAAAGGGCGCCGAGGCGGGTCTCGGTCTGGGAAAGCGCGGCCTCGACCGCCTGCAGGCGTTCGCGCGCTTCGGCGCGGATGCGGTAGTTTTCGAGCTGCGCGGCGAGCGTGCCGGTCTCCGCGCGCAGGTGGGCGACGCGCTCGCCCTCGCGCCGGCGCGTATGGTGAAGTTCGTGCAGGCGCTGGTGGCGCTGGCCGGCGGCGACCTCCTGCTCGCGCAGGCGCGCGAGCTCGCGCTCGATGCGCACCGCCGGCCCGACGGCGCCGCCGACCGGGCGGGTGAGCGCGAGCAGGCGCTCGTTCAGCCGGGCGATCGCCAGCGCGTGCGTGGACTCGCCCACGCCGCCCGCGATCGCGCGCTCCGCCGCATGGCGCAGCGAGCCGGAGAAGCGGCGGTCGGAGGGGTCGATCTCCACGTGGCTGATGCATGCCGTGGAATAGAAGACGCGCTCGTCGGTGATGCCGAGTTCGCGCTCCAGGAGGGGCAGGAGGGTGGCGTTGTCCTTGCCCGCGAGCACCTCGGCGCCGCCGGACTTCGGCTTCTTGTAGATTTCGAGCGGCCGCCGCGCCTTCGACTGGAAGTTGCGCACGATGCGCCAGACGTGGCCGTCATCGCCGTCGAACTCGATCCAGGCCTGGTAGTCGCCGCCGTCCCAGGGCGTGTAATCGGGGAAACCCCCGAACCGCGGCGTGCCGAAGAGCGTGCGCGCGATGCAGGCCTGGAGGGTGGACTTGCCGGCCTCGTTCGGGCCGACGATCAGGTTGAAGCCGGGGCCGAACTCGTGCGTGACGGGCTGGAGGACGCCCCGGTATTTGCCGAAGCCGACGATGCCGACCGTGCGGAGCTTCAAGGGGTGCCTCCTAGCTTTCCTTGCCGTGGAGCGCCGCGACGCCGAAGCGCAGCGCGGCCTGGGCGACGTCCGCTTCCTCGCCTGGTTCGGACCCGAGCGCTTCGAGGTCGCGGCGGCAGCGCGCGGTGAAGTCGCCGAGGACGGTGCCGATGGCCGCGCCGGGGTCGGGCGGGAGCTGAAGCTCGGCGGCGACGTCCACCGCGAAGAAGGCGGGCGCGAGCTCCTCCTCGATCCGGTCGAGGTCGGGGCACCAGTCGGCCGCCGGCGCGCCGCGCAGCACGAGCGAAAGGATCGAGCGGCGATCGGCGTGGCGTTTCGCGAGCTCGAGCACGTCCGCATCGGCGCGGCAGTGCGAGACGTCGAGTTCGATGCGGCGCAGGTCGCGCACGTTGAGCGCGATCGGCTTGACGTTGACGGCGCCGCGCCCGGTGAGTTCGCCGAGCAGCACGCAGCAGTCGAGGTTGGCCTGGTCGGCGAAGACCGGCTCGGGGGCGCCCGGGTAGTAGGTCACGGGTCGGGAAGAGACCTGACGAACCTCGTGGGCGCCGCCGAGGGCCAGGTAGTCGATGCCGGCGAGGGCCTCGAGGTCCGCCTCGGCGAAGGGGCAGAACCCGGGGGGAATGAAGCCGGGGGTGTCCCAGCTCGCGTGGGCGACGGCGAGGGTGGGCAGGTCGTCTTCCAGGTAGCGCCCGGGGAGGGAGGCCAGGACGTTGCGTTCGGGGCGCTCGGCGTCGGCCGAGACGGCCATGAGGCGCACGCCTTCGACCGCGGCCCGGAACTCGGTCCAGTCGGTGGAGCGGACAACCACGAAGTTCTTGGGGAATTCGGCGGTCAGGTAGGGGGACTCGGCGCGCAGGCCGTCGGCGTCGCCGGCGGCGAGCAGGACGACGGTGCGACGGTGAAAGGCGTCGGGGCGAAGGGTGTAGGCGACGAAATCGACCAGCGGGGCCGGGGGCTCCGGGTCGGCGAAAAGGTCGCCCGCGACGATGATCAAGTCGACGGCGTGGTCGTTCGCCTGGGTCACGACATTGCGCAGGATCTGCTTGAGGTCTTCCCGGCGCTCGCGCGCGCGCTCGGGTGACATCCCGAGGAAGGCGCTGCCCAGGTGGAGGTCGCTGGTGTGGAGGAACTTCATGGGCCTCCTGGTGCCGCGGGCGGCGGCGGGGCCGCGCCCAGGGTCCGGTAAGATCGGAAGGGCCGCGTATGATAGTGGGGCGAGCGGGCAATTGCAAGCGCGATGAGCGTTGCGGGTGCATGTCCGGTATTGCGGAACTACGACCGAACCTCAGAGGCACAGAGACGACGGGAACGAGGAGGAGGCGGTTCCAGGCCAGGT
>JACRIP010000653.1 GCA_016220045.1 Planctomycetota bacterium | reverse complement strand
GCCGCGGCTACTTCGCCCGCCGCCGCGCGCCGAGGGTCGCGCGGCCGTCGATCGCGCGCAGTCCGCCGCCATGGTCCGCCACCACCACGTCAAGCACGCCGTCCCCGTTCAGGTCGCCCACCGCCGGGTCCGCCTCGATCAGCGGCGTGGCCCCCTCCTCCACCGGACAGCGCCACAGCTCGTGCCCGTCCTCCAGATCCACCACGACCAGCTCTCCCCGCACCGTCGCGATCACCACTTCGCTCTTCCCGTCCCGATCGAGATCGGCCACCACCGGCGACGCGATTACCGCCTGCCCCGCCGGCGCCTGCCAGAGCACGCGGCGCCGCTCCCAGTCGAAGGCCCCGACCCCCGCCTGGCCGAGGCCGGCGAGGAGCACCGTCCCGCCGTCCGCGCGGCGCGCCACTGCCGGCCGCCCCACGGGATCAAGCGTTCCCTGTACGCGCCAGAGGGACTTGCCGGTCCGCCCGTCGAGCACCCAGAGCGACCCCTGACGCGACACCAGCAGGACCTCGGGGACGCCGTCCCCTCCGAGGTCGGCGAAGGTCGGCGCCCCGCGCGTGCCGTCGGGCTCGAGCTGGGCCTGCCAGAGCACGCTCCCATCGCGTCCGCGCAGCGCCCAGACGGCGCCGTTCATGAAGGGCGCCAGGACGTCCGGCCGGCCGTCGGCGTCGAGATCGGCGACGCCGACGCCGCCCATCGCGACCGCGCCCGCCGCGTGGCGCCACAGGGTCGCGCCGGTGACCCCGTCCAGCGCGACCACGTCCTGCCGGTCCCACCGATGAAAGCAGGGATCCGGCGTGCCGTCGCCGTTCAGGTCGGCGAGCGCCGGCGCGCTGTACACCTTGCGCCCGTCGTGCGGCCAGCGCGCGAGCACCGTGCCGTCGCGCGCCCGTAGGACCTCGAGCAGCGGGTCGATGGACTCCCGCCGCCGGCCGCACAGCACCACATCGGGCAGGCCGTCCCGGTCGAGGTCGCCGACGCCCGGCCCCCGATTGGGCGTGAAGAGATCGCGCGCGGTCCACCGGATCGAGCCGTCGCTCCCCTCCAGGCAGGCCAGGTCCTCCACCGCGCTCCAGGCCCCCAGTTGGATGACCTCCGCCCGCCCGTCCCCATCGGTATCGAGCACCAGCGGCGTCGCCAGGAGCGGCTTCGAGGCGCGCCGCGCCCACAGGAAGCGCGGTCCCCGCACCACGCCGACCATCGACATGCCGCCGTGGACCAGGAGCTCGTCCATGCCGTCCCCGTCCACGTCCGGCAAGGTATCTACCGGATAGAGATCGCGGGTCGAACCGTAGGCCCAGAGCAGCCGGCCGGAGAGGTCGAAGCACGCCAGCCGGAAGCGCTTCTGCCCCGCGGTTTCCTCGTCGCCGGGGTCCGCGAGGCGCAGCGCGAAGAGCTCGGGCTCGTCGCCGCCGTCCCACTGGAGGAAGCGCGGATAGCGCCAGGAGCCCGGCACGGTCCAGCGCACGGTCCCGTCGGCGCCGTCGAGGGCGGTGAGCGCGGTCTCGGAGGCCACGACCGCCAGCGCTCGCCCGCGCGGGCCGCCCACCGCGTAACCCGCCGCCGCCGTGCCCTCCGGCCGCTCCCAGAGCACGCGTTGGTCCGCCCCCGCGAGCGCCGTCAGCGCGCCGCCGGCGGTCTGCAGGATCATGTCCGGCGTCGTATCGCCGTCCAGGTCGGCCACCGCGTTCGTCATCCGGTCGCGCCCGCCGCCCGGATAGGTCCAGGTCCAGCGCACGGCGCCGGTCGCGCCGTCGAGGACGCCCGCCGTGCCGTGTCCGCACCAGCGGATCTCCTTCTCGCCGTCGCCGTCCAGGTCGGACAGTTCGAAAAGCTCGGCCTCCGGCAGCTCCCGGCTCCACACCAGCCGCCGCTCCGCCACCGCGACCCGACCCACCACGGCCGGCCCGGCGAGATTGAGAAAGGACGGATCCTCCGTGGCGCCGCAGGCCTTGCCGATGACCAGGAGCGCGTCCCCGCTCCGCTCGCTGGCCCGGCCGACCACCAGGGGATACACCGGATACGGAAGCGTCGCCCGCGTCTCGCCGGTCCGCCCGTCGAGCACGCGCAGGCCGGGGTCGCGCACGGCGACCGCGATCTCGCCGATCCCGTCGCCGTCCAGGTCGTCGACCGCGACGTACGCCGCGGCCGTGGCGTGCGGCCACGACCGCTCCGACTCGACGTGGCGCCACTCGATCGCGGCGGTCCCGGTCCGCCGCGGGTCGAAGAGCGTCACCTCCAGGCCGCCGGTCTCCTCGCGCGCGGAGAGCAGCCGCGCCTCGGCGGCGGCGGGCCCGCGCGTCGGACCGTAGTTGAAGCGGATGGTCCGGCCGGCGGGCACGCGGCTCAGCTCCTTGCCGGTCCGACTGCTGCGGACCACAAGGTCGCAGGCGTCCTGATGCAGCACCTCGGCGCGACCGTCGCCGTCCAGGTCCGGGTAGAACCAGGGCAGGCGCGGGCCCTGCGGAATCCCGGAGCTGGAATAGTGCCAGACCGTGCCGGCGTCGAGGGAAAAGTACGCCCGGAAGCGCCGGCCGCGGGCGAGCGTGAAATCCAGCCGCTTCTCGATCAGGCCGTCGCCCCCGGCGATTACCTGATGTGCGCCCGTGGGCAGGGAGAGGTTGTGCACGCGCGAGCCGTAGGCGACGCCGTCGATTTCGAGCTCCGAGCCCAGCGGATCGCAGCCGGCCTCCAGGAGACCGGTCTCATGGCGCAGCGTCACCGTCAGGTCCTTGGTCTCGCCGCGCCGGACCACGACGTCGCGCGTCTCCGCTTCGTGGTCCGGCATCTCCAGGCGAACGCCGTAGGCGCCCGCGGCCAGCTCGATCGGGAGTTCGCCCGACTCCGGGATGCGCCAGGAGCGGGCGCCGAGGACGACCTGCGCGCCCGGCGGCTGCACGCGCAGGTTGAGCGTGCCGGTGCGCAGCCACCAGGCACCCGCGGTCACAAGGAGCGTGGCGGAGATCGAGGCGGCGGCGACCGCCGCGGCGCGGTGCCGGCGCGACCAGAGCCAGAGCCGGCGCGCCGCGCCCGCGGGCCGGGCCGCCACCGCCTCGCCGTTCAGATAACGGTCGAGGTCGTCCGCCAGCTCCGCGGCCGAGGCATAGCGGCGGGCCGGGTCCTTGTCCATCGCCTTCAGGCACACCGTCTCCACGTCGCGCCCGATGTGCGGGTTCCGGGCGCGGGGCGGCGTCGGCTCTTCCTTGAGCACCAGCGCCAGGACCGCCATCGCCGAGTCGCCGTCGAAGGGCCGTTCCCCGGTCAGCATCTCATACAGCATACACCCGATCTGGTAGACGTCGCTGCGCGGGCCGACGGCGCGCAGGCGCCCGGCGGCCTGTTCCGGGCTCATGTAGCACGGGGTGCCGAGCAGCGCGCCGCTGGCGGTGGCCAGGGTCGAGCCGCGGTCCGCGACCTTGGCCAGGCCGAAGTCCATGACCTTGATGCGACCGGCGCGGTCGAGGAGCACGTTCGAGGGCTTGAGGTCGCGATGGACCACGCCCGCGTCGTGCGCCGCCTGCATGGCGCGGGCGATGTCGCGCGCGATATGCGCGGCGGTACCCGTGGTCACGCCGCGCGAGCGTGGGGGCGCGGGCGGGGGAGGGGACGCGCCGGCGGCCGGGGACGCGGGGGC
>JACRIP010000652.1 GCA_016220045.1 Planctomycetota bacterium | reverse complement strand
GGACGGCGCCCTGCGCATCCGCTGCACCGGCCCCGACCCGTACCTCCACGGCCCCGCCCTCGACCCCGCCGCCGCACGCGCCGGCCCGGCCGTGCTCCGCTTCCGCGCACGCGCCGCCGGCGCCGGCGGCGGCCAGGTCTTCTGGATCACCCGCGAGGCCCCCGGCTGGGACGAACCCAAAAGCGTACGCTTCGACCTCGCCCACGACGGCGTCTGGCACGACTACGCGCTCAGGCTGCCGGTCGAGGGCACGCTCGCCCGCCTGCGCCTCGACCCCGGCGACGCGCCCGGCACCGTCGACCTGGACGACCTCGCCGTCGAAGGCACCGAGCTCCACCCCTTGGAGATCGCACGCGTCGAACAGTCCGCCTTCGCCGTCGATTTCGTGGTCAGGAACCACGGCGCGAGCGAACGCGTTTGCGAAATCGCGGGACAGCGCGTCACGGTCGCGGCGCGCGGCGCGGCGCCGGTCAGCCTGCGCACGCCGCGCGGCCGCCCCTTCACCGCCTTCCCGCTCCTCCTGTCTTCGCCTGACCTGCCGCCGCTCGTGCGCCCGCTCTTCCTGCACCAGCCGGACGCGCCCGGCGACTGGATCGTGCGCGCATCGGCGGGACTCACCCTGCGCCTCGCGCGCGACGGCTCCGGCGCGCGCCTGGAACTGGACGGCGCGCCGGTCGCCGTGCTCGCGCCTCTCGTCCACGTGGACGGCGCCGTGCCTGCGCTCACGGCGCAGGAGGAGGGGGAGGCCGTGCTCCTCGCGGGCGACGGCGTGCGCGCCGAGTTGCGCCTGCGCGCGGGCGAACTCGACGTGCGCATCGAGAGCGACCGCCCGTGCGAAGGCCCGGTCGTGCGCGCCCTTGGCCCGCTCGAACAGGGGCTCTTTGCCGGCCTCGAATACCTCGGCAAAGGGGAGCGCTCCTCCTCGACCCTCGACCTCGAGACCCCGGACCACATCCGGTATGCGCCTGATCCGCTCCTCGTCACGATGCCGCTCATGGCCTGCGTGACCGGGCGCGGCGCGGTCGCCCTGACCTGGACCGACATGACGCTGGCGCCGACCTTCGCCGCCCCCGATTTCGTGGACGGCGCGGCGGACGAGCACCGCATGGCGCTGTGCGGCCGACGCATCGAAGCGACGATCGCGGTGCGGCGCGCGCCGCTGACGGAAATGATCCTGTGGGCGGTGCGGCGCCGCGGCCTGCCGCCGCTGCCCGTCGCGCCGCGCACTCCCGAGGCGCAGCGCGCGCTCTGTCGCGCCGCGCTCGACGGCCCGCTCAAGGGGGGCGCGGGCTGGGGCCACTGCGCCGAGCCGGGCTGGGGCCGCGCGCCCTACGCCGACCACGCCTCCACGCTCTGGCGCCTCACCGGCGAGGCGCCGCGCCTGCCCACCCTGGCCGAGGGCGGCTCCCATCTGCCGAACGATGCGGTCTGGTTCGCCCTCGGTCGCGCCCAGGAATGGCTCGACCTGCGTTCCGATCAGGCGCGCGGCCTGCTCGCCGAGCAGCAAGCCGACGGCTCCTTCCGCTACTCGGGCAAATACCGGAAGGGCCATTTCGAGGACACGGCGAGCGGCTTCTGCGCGTCCAAGGCGCTGCCGCTCCTGGAGCACGCGCGGCGCACGGGAGACGCGGCGGCCCGCGCCGGCGGGCTCAAGGCGCTCGCGTACATGACGCGCTTCCGCACGCCGCGCGGCGCGCAGACCTGGGAGCTCTCGTTGCACACGCCGGACGTGCTGGCGGCCGCGTTGCTCGCCTGGTGCTACGTGGACGGCTTCGAGGAGACCGGCGACCCCGCCTGGCGGGAGCGGGCGCGCGCCTGGGCGCTGTCGGGCCTGCCCTTCGTGTACCAATGGTCGCGCCTGCCGGTGATGGCGTACGCGACGGTGCCGGTCTACGGCGCGACCAACTGGGTGGCGCCCAACTGGATCGGCACGCCGGTCCAGTGGTGCGGCACGTTCTACGCCTACGCGCTGTTGCGGCTGGCGCGCCACGACTCGACGCTCGACTGGCGCCGCCTCGCCGAGGGGATCACCCTCGCGGCGGAGCAAATGCAATACCCGAGCGGCCCATTGATCGGGTGTCTGCCCGATGTATTCACGCTGCCCGGCCAGCAGCGGGCGGGACCGTCGATCAATCCGTGCGCGCTGGTCAGCCTGCGGCTCGCGCTGGCCGGAGAGGCCGATGCGCTGGCGGTGGCGAGCGACGGCACGCACCGCGTGGTCGCGCCCTTCCCGGTGGAGCTGCGCGGCGGGCAGGCCGCGGTGAAGGCGCGCGCCGGCGTCGCCTACCAGGTGCTGATCGACGGCCGGCGCATCGTGGACGTGATGTCGCAGGGGGAAGACCTGATCCCGCTGGAGTGACCCGGAGCGCGCCGAGCGCGTCCGACCCGGCGCAGGGCGAAGGGCCGGCGACGGCGGCCCCGGGAGCGCCGGGGCGCCGCGAGGATGGATGCCCACCGGAGGAGAGCGCATGAAGCTCACGACCCGCGAGCTGTCCCCCAAGCTCTGGCCCGCCGTCGAGTCGCTGTTCGGGCCGAAAGGCGCCTGCGGTGGCTGCTGGTGCATGTCCTGGCGCATCGCCAAGGGCGAGAAGTGGGAAGCGGTGAAGGGGGAGACGGCGCGCGATCGGTTCCGCGCGCTGGTCCAGAGCGGCGCGGCGCACGGCGTGCTGGCCTTCGACGGCGCGGAGCCGGTCGGCTGGTGCGCTTTCGACCGGCGACCGGACTTCGCCAAACTCGACCGCGCGCCGAGCTTCGCTTGCGACGACGCCGCCGAGGTCTGGTCGATCCCCTGCTTCTTCATCCAGAGCGGCCGGCGCGGACAGGGGGTCGCCACGGCGCTCCTGGCGGCGGCGCTGGCGGCGCTGAGGAAACGCGGCGCACGCATCGTCGAGGGCTATCCGGCGAAACCTTCAAAGACGGGCGCGCCGATCCCCGGGGCGTTTGCGTGGACGGGGACGCAGTCGCTCTTCGAGAAAGCGGGATTCACCCTGGCCGGCGACGCGAAACGGGCGAAGCTGCGGATGCGGCGGCGGCTGCCGTGAAGGAGGGGTGGATGGGTGCATGTCTGATCTTGCCGCTCGACCGTACCGGCCGCACGCATCGAAAGCTCGGCCTCCGTCGTCCTCGTATCTCGTACTCGTACTCGACTGCCCAGGGC
>JACRIP010000090.1 GCA_016220045.1 Planctomycetota bacterium | reverse complement strand
GCGAGGGACGAGGGAACAGGCGTCAGGCGCGAGGGATCTGGGGTCAGGCGCGAGGGATCTGTGGACGGGCCGTAGCTCCCCTGTTCCCGTGGGGGCGCGTCGTGTCGCTCCCCTGTTCCCGTGGGGGCGCGTCGTGACGCTCCCCTGTTCCCGTAGGGGCGCGTCGTGACGCGCCCCTGCGGCGCAGGCCGGCGCGGGGGTGCGGCGGCCACTCCCGCGGGCAGGCCGCGCGCTGCGTGCGGGTCGGCCCGGATCTGTGCGCATTCGGGAGCGCGGGTGATCGGCACCCGTTCCCGATCCTCGCCTTACGCGCGGCATTTCCTGCCGTGGGCAACCCCTGGCGGGCAGAGTTCCTTCCGATCGGCGGACACGTCATCGGCTGCTCCAGGCCGGGGCGCGTCACGACGCGCCCCTACGCCAAGCCACCCACCTGACCCCTCGTCCCTGCTCCCTGACCCCTGACCCCTGATCCCTCGTCCCCTGCCCCTCCGACCGGGGACAGCGGACTACCGGGGCTCGGGACCCGTCGTCGTGCGTCGGATCCGAGGCATCTCCCCGGCCGCGAGCGCGACGCCGAGCCCCCCCGGCGGAACCTGGACTTCGAGTTCGCCCCCCGCCCGCTCCCCCACCAGCCGCGCCGCCCGCCGGCCCGCCAGTGCGGCTTGCGTCATCCCCGCCCTCAGGTCTTCCACCGACTCGATCGTCCGCCCCTCGACACGCACCAGCAGGTCCCCCGGCCGCAGCCCCGCCCGCTCCGCCGGCGACCCGGGCATGACCCGCTCGATCGCCAGCACCCGCTCGACCCGCACGTCGGCGCCTTCGACCAGCACTTGGGTAGCCCGCGGCCCGACCTCCCGCAGCGTCGCTTCCGCCCACGCCGCCCAGCCCTCCTCCGTCGCCGGCGCGCCCCGCTCCGCCCGCCAGAAGTCGATCAGCGCGCGCCGTTCCACGCTCCGCGTCTCGAGCAACGGCTCGGCGTACAGCGTCACCAGGAACGCACAGCGCTCGCGCCCGAGTCTCCAGGCGCCGGCCAGGTCCTCCCGCCCCCCGGCCGCGTCGCCGCCCGCCGCCCGCAACAGCCCCCGATAGAAGCGACCATCCACCCCCGCCCACTCCCGCCAGGCCAGCGGCTGGTCCGCCGCCTCGCCGCCGCCCGCCGCCGGCAAGAGCCCCGCCGCGCGCGCCGCGTCGGTGCGCGCCCGCTCCAGGTCGGCCAGCGCGATCGCCCGGTCGTAGAGCGCCCGCGCCTCCGCGTTCCGGCCAGAGACCCAGCGCCCGTTCGCCAAGAGCAGGAACTCGACCGCCGACGTCGCCGCCGCGGGCCGCGGCCCGACCTCCCGCCCCGCGCTTTCCAGCGTCAGCTCCGTCAGTTCGAAACGGCCGGCAAAGTCCACCGGCCCGTGCGGGTGCAGCACCCACCCTACGTACGCCGGACCCGTGGGCAGCCGCGTCGCCACCTCGCCGCGCCGCTCCGGCGGGTCCGCCCCCAGGCCCGTCACCCGCGCGATCAGACGCTGCCGATGCGCGATCGAGAACAGCTCGAAGCCGAAGGGCGCCGTACCCCAGGACTCCTCCTCGTCGTAAAGCGATTGCCGGTCGCCGCCGGGGTACAGGGTGAATACCTGGATATTGTGCATCGGCCGGTTGGTGCCGCCGCCGCAGCGCACCAGGAGCCCGTCGGTGCCCGTGGGCGCGACCTCCTCCTCGAGCGGGTCGGTCAGGCACACGCCCAGGTGCAGGTCCACGGACCACTCCTGGCGGGGCACGGCAAGCCGGCCGGCGAGGCGCCACGAATTACACGGCGAGCCCATGCGCACGGCCATGCGGTCCGCGGACCGGCCGGTGGCGAAGATCGTCCAGCCCCCGTCGGCGCGCCGCTCGACCGCAAGCGGCGAAGTCGCCAGCCAATCGAGCCCGAGCGACTCGGCGCCGGTCAGTCGGGTCCGGTGGGGCAGTGCCGCGAGATTCGCGTACCGCAGGGCCTCTTCGCCCGCGACGCGCCGCCCGGCCGGGTCGAGATCGACGGCGCGCGTCAGCCGCGTCGCCGCCTGCGCCGCCTCCGCGTAATCCGCTCCCTCGTCGAGCAGGCGTACCGCCTCCCGCAGCACCGGGACTTCGAGGCGCGCGAAGCGGTCCGCCGCCTCCTCCGCGAAGCGACGCAGGTCGGCGTGGCGCGCGCCCCGCGCCAGGCAGCGCAGGAGCCCCTTCGCCGCCTCTTCGGTGTCGGCGAGGGTCGCGCCCTCTTCGTACACTTCGCGGTACGCGGGCTCCGCCTCGACGAGCATGCCGACGCCCTCGGCCGCCGCCGCGAAATCGAGTCGCGGGTCGTGGGGTGCGCGGTGCGCGCCCGCCGCCTCCGTCCGCTCCTCCTCCGCCGGCGCCGCCGCCGCCGCGCCCTCAGCCTGCGGCAAACCCCCGAGGATCATCCCCTGCGCCCCGTCGTCAAAGACCGCTTCGTCCAGCCCGTCGCCGTCCACGTCGAGCGCCGCCGTGAGGGTCTGCCGCAGCGCGCCCGGGACCGGGGCCAGGGCGATCCGCGCCAGCGGCTCCGGCGCCCCCTCCCCATCGACCGAGAACAGCCGCACGCGGGTCACGTCGTCGACGCTGAGCGTGCACCAGAGCACCTGGCCGAGCCGCGTGCGCAGCCGCGCCACCCGCCCCACGCCCCCGTTGAATTCCCACTCCGGGTAGGCGAAGAGCGGCTGGGCGGCAAAAGTGAAGTCGGGGCGCGCCTCCATGAGGTAGATACCCGGTTTCAGGTACTGTTCTTCGAACGCCTTCCGGGTCTTGACGAAGCGCAGTTGGACGACGCGCTGCTTGTCCCAGCCGACGCCGACCGCGAAGGTCGGGGGTTTGCCCGGGCGGTCGACGCGGGCGAGGGAGACGGGATTGCCCACCGGCGTCTGCTGTCGCTCCTCCAGGCCGGTGGGACCGGGTCCGGTGGAAAACACGACCAACGCGAAGGCCATCCACTCCCCGCCGCAGACCAGGATTTCGTCCCGGCCGTCGCCGTTAAGGTCGGCGAAGGCCGCGCCCTTGGAGTGGGAGCCGAAGGGATAGGGGGCCAGGGGCGTCAACGTGCGCGCGGCTTCGCGCCACCGGAGGAGCTGGAGCTGGCGGCCGGCCATGACCAGGATTTCGGGATCGCCGTCCCCTTCCAGGTCGCCGGCGGCGAGCTCGCCCAGGCCGATCGCGGGGCAGTAGTCCGCCAGCCGGGCGAAGCCCGCGCCCTCGCGGCGCAGCAGGACCAGCTCCCGCTCGCGCTTGGGGTAATGAACCTCGACGATCAGCGTCGGCGGCGCGCCGGCGGGAAGGGGCAGCCGGTGGACGCGCGCGGGGCAGGCGCCGGGCACGTCGGTCAGGCGCGCGCGCGCGATCTCGACGAAATCGCCGCCCTGCATCCGCCCGGCAACGAGATCGCCTTCGACGCGCCGCAGGAGCTCCGGCGTCCCGTCGCCGTCGACGTCGATCCCCTCCAGGGCGACGCCCGGTCCGGGAGAGGGTTTGGACTGCGCGAATTCCGCTGTCACGGCGCGCAACTTTTCCGTGTCGGCGCGCAGGCCCGCGGACAGGAAGGGCGAGCGCGCGGCGCGCGCGAGATCGCGATAGGCGCCCATGAAGTCACCGGTGCCCAGGCGCACGCGGCCGAGGCACGCGAGTGCCGCGGCGTGGACGCCCGCGCGCTGCTCGCGCCGCTCGCGCTCGGCCTCCGGGTCGATCGGAGCGGCGCTCTCCGGCGGCATCCCCGCGCGCGTCTCGCCCGCCGCGTTGCCGGTCTGGCGCAGGACTTCGAGCAGGAGGGGCAGGGCCTCCTCGAAGCGCTCGTCGTCGGCGAGTTGGCGGGCGACGCCGAGGAGGATGCCCTCGCTGCCCGGGAGGCCGAGGGCGGCGCGATAGGCGCGGTAGCGTTCGCGCAGCGCCGCCGTGGGTTGGCCCATGGCGGTCTGGGCCCGGGCGAGCAGGTCGAAGGCCTGCGGGATGCGGACCGCCTCGCCCGCCCGGCCCGCGTCGGCGTATTCCTTGACCAGGGCCTCGCCCGTCGCGACCGCCTCGTCGAGGCGCCCGGCGGCAAGCTGGTCCTCGGCCGCGGCAAGGCGGCGCTGGGCATCGGCCTCGCGCACGCGCCGCTTCTCCTCCTGCCGCGCCGTTTCCCGCTTGCGGGCGATCACCGGTCCGAGCGTGAAATACAGCGTTACCCCGAGGAGGAGAAGCAGCGCGGCGGCGCCGATCGCCATCCCCTCGCGGTGGCGCCGCAGCCGGCGCCAGGCGCGCTCCACCGGGCCCGCGGGGCGCGCGAGGATGACCTCACCCCCGAGGTAGCGGTCGATGTCGTCGGCCAGCGCGGTGGCCGAGTCGTAGCGCCGCGCCGGCTCCTTCTCCATCGCGCGCGCGACGATCGTCTCCAGGTCCGCGTGCAGCCCGGGCGCGCGCCGGCGCAGCGGCGGCGGGTCGGTGAGCACGACCATTTGCATCAGGCGCAACGCGTCCGGGGCTTCGAAGGGCGGCTTGCCGCAGAGCATTTCGTAGAGCACCGCCCCGAGCGAATAGACGTCGCTGCGCGGGCCCACGCGCGCGGACTCGCCGGTCGCCTGCTCCGGCGCCATGTAGAGCGGCGTGCCCAGCGCCATCCCGGTCTGGGTCAGGCGCGTGCCCGCCTGGGCGATTTCCCGCGCCAGCCCGAAATCGCCGAGCAGCACGCGGTAGGAGGTGGTGGTGCGTCCGAGCAGGCGGAGCTGGGTATCGGCCGCGGAGCGCGGCGGCTCGGCTTCGCCGGTGGGCGCGAGCAGGATGTTGCCGGGTTTGACGTCGCGGTGGATCAGGCCGTGATCGTGCGCGTGGGCGAGGGCGCGGGCGGTGTCGCGGGCGATCTTGAGGGCCACGCGCGGCGGCAGCGCGCCGCCCGCGCGCAGCACGCCCGCCAGGCTCTCGCCTTCGATGAGCTCCATCGTGAGGTAGAGCCGGCCATCCTGCTCGCCGACGTCGTAAATCGGGACAATACCCGAGTGCTGGACGCGCGCGGCGAGCAGCCCCTCGCGGCGGAAGCGTTCGCGCTCCTCGGCGCTCGCCTCGTCGCCGCCGAGCATGACCTTGAGCGCGACGGTGCGCTGGAGCTGCGTGTCGTGCGCGCGGTAGACCGCGCCCATGCCGCCGCGCGCGATTTCGCGCAGGATGCGGTAGCGCCCGAACTGGCGGGGTGGCGCGGCGTCCCCGCCGGGCGCGGCGGGCTCAGGCGAAGACGGGATACGGGTGCGGGCGTCCGCGACGATGGTCTGCGCCGTGGCGCCGGCGGGGGCGGGAGCGCCGGCGGGGGAATCGCCGGCCGCCGCGTCGCGCCGCGTGGCCGGGGTAGGCGGGTCGGCGGGACGGGCCGGCGGCGGGAGCCCGGCGGGCATGCGCTGGGTCACTTCGGTTTCCGGGCGGTCCCGTCGCGGCGGGAGGGGGGGCAGCGGGCACGGCGGCGCCGCTCCCGACCCGGGCGACGGATCTTCTGGCTCTGGTCTGTCCATCGATGGTTCGTCCACTCCGCGCTCCGGTTGCCGCTCCCGGGGTCCTCAGGTATTCCACCGGTTTCCGAATTCGCCCTGGTCCCCGTGGGGCAGGCGTCAGGCGGCTGCGACCTGCCCGAAGATCATGAAGAACGCAGCATGCTGGTAGGGGCGCCCCGCATGGCCGGCCGCAGTGACTCCGGATCGGCCGTCACACCGCAGACGAAACGCAATTGGCCCATCGTTCCGCCTGAAGAGGCTGTCGTAAAAGGTGCCGGGAGGGCGGAAGCGGCGAGCTGACGGGGCGGACACGGGGGTCCGCCCCTACGCCAAACCACGGTTTTTGGTAGGGGCGGACCCCT
>JACRIP010000651.1 GCA_016220045.1 Planctomycetota bacterium | reverse complement strand
GCCGCGCGCTGCGCGTGCAACCCCACCGCCTCGGCGCCCCCCTCACCCACCTCCTGCCCGTCGTTGTCGAGATCCAGCGCCAGCACCCGCCCGCACTTCGGACACTTCCCGCGCTTCCCGACCACCGAGTCGGGCACCACCAGGCGCTGTCCGCAACTGCACTTCACCGTCACCGGCACCGTCGCGCTCTCCTGCTGCACCCCCGAGGTCGATCCCACCGGCCCTCGTCAACCACCGCTGGAGGCGGTCGAGAGCCGGACTGGCCGGGCCACCCCGGGGCGGACACGGGGGTCCGCCCCTACGAAGTTCGTGGCCGGTCCGGGACGGACACGGGGGTCCGCCCCTACGAAGTTCGCGGCCGGCCGGGGGCGGACACGGGGGTCCGCCCCTTCGAAAGTCGCGGCCGGAGGTAGGGGCGGCCCCCTGTGTCCGTCCCGCTCGGCCACCGATGCCGCCTTGCAGACGCCTGCGGTGACGGCCGGTGCTCCAGACCGCTCACACCTTCGTCAGCCGCTTGTATTTCAAGCGATGCGGACGATCGGCCTCCGCGCCCAGCTCCTCGTGACGCTTCGCCTCGTAGGCCTGGTAATTCCCCTCGAAGAACCGGACGACGCCCTCGCCCTCGAAGGCCAGGATGTGGGTCGCGATGCGGTCGAGAAACCACCGGTCGTGCGTGACCACGACGGCGCAGCCCGCAAAGGTCACCAGCGCCTCTTCGAGCACGCGCAAGGTGTCCACGTCGAGGTCGTTGGTGGGCTCGTCGAGCAGGAGCAGGTTGCCGCCCCGGCGCAGCAGCTTGGCGAGCTGCACGCGATTGCGCTCGCCGCCCGACAGGTCGCCGACGCGCTTCTGCTGGTCCGCGCCCTTGAAGTTGAAGCGCGCCACGTACGCGCGCGAGTTGATGCGCACGTTGCCGACCTTGAGCTCGTCCACGCCGCCCGAAATCTCGTTGTACACCGACTTCTCGGGGTCGAGCGTTTCGCGGTTCTGGTCCACGTAGGCGATCGAGACCGTCGGCCCGACGATGAGCTCGCCGCCATCGGGCTTCTCGTCCCCCACGATCATGCGGAAGAGGGTGGTCTTGCCGGCGCCGTTGGGACCGATGACGCCGACGATGCCGCCGGGCGGCAGGTTGAAATCCATGCCGTCGATCAGGATGTTGTCGCCGTAGCCTTTGCGCAGGCCGCGCGCGACCACGACCTGCTGGCCGAGGCGCGGGCCGGGCGGAATGGTCAGCTCGATCGCTTCGTCGCGCGCGTCGTACTCCTGCGCCAGCAGGCTCTCGTAGGCGGAAATGCGCGCCTTGCTCTTGGCGACGCGCGCGCGCGGCGACATCCTCACCCACTCCAGCTCGCGCGCCAGCGTGCGCTGCCGCTGCACTTCTGCCTTCTCCTCCTCGGCCATCCGCTTCTGCTTCTGCTCCAGCCAGGAGGTGTAGTTGCCCTTCCACGGAATGCCCTTCCCGCGGTCGAGCTCCAGGATCCACTGGGCGACGTTGTCGAGGAAGTACCGGTCATGCGTTACGGCGATCACCGTACCCTTGTACTCCTGCAGGAAGCGTTCGAGCCACGCCACGGACTCGGCGTCGAGGTGGTTGGTGGGCTCGTCGAGGAGCAGGAGGTCGGGATGGCCCATGAGCACCTTGCAGAGGGCGACGCGCCGGCGTTCGCCGCCGGAGAGGCGCGTGACCTCGGCGTCGGGGGGCGGCAGGCGCAGCGCGTCCATCGCCAGCTCCAGGCGGCGGTCGAGCTCCCAGCCGTCGGCCGCGTCGATCGCGTCCTGGGTCTTCGACAGCTCGTCGAGCGCTTCCTGCATCGCCTCGGGAGCGAGCTCCTGTCCCAGCCGGTCGTTGATCTCGTCGTACTTCACGAGCAGGTTGCGCAGCGGAGCGACCGCCTCCTCCACGTTCCCGAGTACGGTCTTCGCCGGATCAAGTTCGGGTTCCTGGGGGACGAAGCCGATCGAGATGCCGGGGGCGTGGACGGCCTTGCCGTCGAAGTCCCGGTCCCAGCCGGCGAGAATGCGCAGGAGGCTGGACTTGCCCGCCCCGTTGCCGCCGAGCACGCCGATCTTGGCGCCGGGGTAGAAGGAGAGCCAGATGCCGCGCAGGACCTCTTTTTTGTCGTGGACCTTGCGCAGGTCTTCCAGGGTGTAGATGTAGCGGCTGTCGATCGCCATCGGAGTCCTATTCGGCAAAGCGGGGTTTCGGGGTTTCCCGGCACGGAGGCACTGCGTCCCCGTCGTCCTCGTCGTACTCGTGCCTGTCCTCGTCGTCCCCTTCGTCACCGTCGCCGCCGTCGCCGCCGTCGTACCCCTCGTCGTCCTCGTACTCGTACTCGTACTCGTACTCGAATGCCCAGGGCGATCGAGTACGAGTACGAGTACGAGGACGAGGACGAGGACGAATACGAGCACGAGGAGGACGCCGGGGGCGTGGACAACCACGAGTTGATTCAGGAATCCGGTCTCCGCTCGGCGCGCCGTCCGCCTAGATGCGCACGGCGACCGGATCGAGGAACCGGTCGAGGCGCTCCTCGCCGGCCTCGATCAGGAGCGAGGCGACGTGGGCGCGCACCAGGGCGTCGGCCCAGCGGCGCGCGGCGCGGCCGCTCGGGGGTTCGCACCCGGGCTCGCCCCAGGCGCGCCGGGCGGATTCGACCGCGCCTTCGACCGCGCGGCGGGCGTCGCCGCCGCCGGCGCGGCGCGCCCGTTCCAGCGCCGGACCGAGCACGTCCTCGGGCGCCGCGACCTTGCCGGTCGTGCGCAGCGCGTCGAGCACCAGGATGTTCGACGTCCCCTCCCAGATCGGCAGCACCTGGGCGTCGCGCAGGAGCCGCGGCATCGGCCAATCCTCGATGTAGCCGCAGCCGCCGAGACACTCCATCGCTTCCGAGACGCCCTTGACGGCCAGCTTCCCGGTCCAGTACTTGCACAGCGGCGTCAGCAGGCGCGAGCGCCGCACCGCCTCCGCGTCTCCGGCATCCACCTGGTCAAGCAGCCCGGCCAGGTCGAGCGCGACAAGCGTTGCGGCGCGCGCCGCGATTTCCAGTTCGGCCAGGGTCTCCGCCTGGAGCGAGTGCTCGGCGATCGCGCGCCCGAAGGCGCGGCGGCCGGCCGAGAAGTGCGCGGCCTCGTTGACGGCGCGGCGCAGCACGGCGGCGGCGGCGATCGAGTTGTAGAGGCGGGAGTAGTTGAGCATTTCCGCCATCTGCTTGAAGCCGTCCTCCAGCGCCCCGACCTGCCGGGCGCACGCGCCCTCCAGCACGACCTCGCCGGTGGGCATGGAGCGGACGCCGAGCTTGTCCTTCAGGCGCGAGATGCGGATGGCGTTGCGTCGGCCATCCGGGAGATCCCGGAGCATCAGGAAAAGTCCGAGCCCGCGCGTCCCCGCCGGGGCGCCTTCGGGGCGGGCCAGGACGAGCGCCGCCTCGGCGTCCACGTTCGAGCAGAACCACTTGTCGCCCGAGAGGCGCCAGGCGTCGCCGTCGCGCACGGCGCGCGTCTCGATGGCGCCGACGTCCGAGCCGCCCGCGCGCTCGGTCAGGAACATCGCCCCGCGGTAGAGGCGGTCGAGCCGGCGCGCGGCGAGACGCGGGATGCACTCCGCGGCGAGCGCGGGCGAGGCCGAGCGCTCCAGCACGCGCGCGACCCCGTCGGTCATGCAGACCGGGCAGAAGAGGCCCATCTCGGCCTGGCCGAAAAGGTAGCCGAGCGCGAAGCCGACCGCGTGGCGCTGCCGGCGGTGCGACGCGGGCGTCTCGGGTTCATACTTGAGGGCGATGGTCCCGCCGCCGTACGCCACCGCCTCCATCTCGCGGTAGGCCGGGTGGTATTCGACGAAGTCCAGGCGCTCGCCACGCGCGTCGTGGGAGACCAGGCGCGGGGAGAGCCGGTCGGCGACGGCGGCGCGCGGCGCGACCTCGAACGCGGCGGCGCGGCCCATCGCTTCGAGCGCCGGGCGCGCCCAGTCGAGGGTCGGCGCCGGCAGCCGGCGCGCGAGCCACGCGCGCAGCGTGGGATCCGCTTCCCAGTAGGAAGCGGCGAACGGTTCGGGCAGGTAGGGCATCCTCAAACCTCCTCCACAGGGTCGCGGGATGATACCACAGACGCGCGCGGTTGAACACAGAACGATGCGGGGCGGGTGCAGGTCCGGACCTGCATCCCGACCGTACCGCCCGCACGCAGCGGCGACTTGGCCTCCGTCGTACTCGTATCTCGTACTCGTACTCGTACTCGAACACCCAGGGCGTACGAGTACGAGTACGAGTACGGGTTACGAGCACGACGAAGGCAGTGGCTTCGCTGAGTATGGCCGGTTCGGTCGAGAGGCAATACTGGACATGCACCCATACGGGGCGGGCCGGGTCACAGGCCGAAGCGCCGCCGGATCAGCGCCAGGAAAACCGACTCCGGCAGGAGCCGGCGGGCGAGCAGCGCGAGGCGGGCGTCGGCGCCGACGACGTAGCGCAGGGCGGGCCGGCGCGACTCCAGGGCCGCGAGCACCGCGCGCGCGACCGCCTCCGGCGGCGTCGCACCGGCATGGGCGGACCCGGAGCGCAGGCGCGCAAGCGCGGCGTAGAGCGGCCCGTACGGGGAAGGCGCCGGCTCGGCGGGCGGGGCGGACGTGGCCAACGCGACCAACGCGACCGGCTCAGCCGACGCGCCGGCAGCGGGTGGACCTGCGCCGGGTGCGTCGAAGCGCGACAGGTCGATGGGCCCGGGCTCGACCAGGGAGACGTGGATGCCGAGCGGCGCCAGCTCGAGGCGGAGGGTCTCGGAGAGTCCCTCCAGGGCGAACTTGGCGGCGACGTAGCCGGCCCGGCCCGGCAGCGCGACCCGGCCGGCGACCGAGCTGAGGCTGACGATGCGACCGGCGCCGCGCGCGCGGAAATGGGGCAGGAGCGCGCGCACCATCCGGCATACGCCGTAGTAGTGGGTCTCCATCTGCGCCCGGAGTTCCGCGTCCGGCGTCTCCTCGAACGCGCCGACTGCGCCGCGCCCCGCGTTGTTCACCAGGGCGTCGATCGCGCCGCCGCCGGCGGCCAGGGCCGCCGCGACCCCGCGGGCGACCGCGGCGTCGTCGTCCACGTCCAGCGCCACGGGAGTCACCTCGACTCCGGCCGCGCGCGCCGCCGCCGCCAGCCGCGCCCCGCGCGCCGGATCGCGCAGCCCGGCCAGTACCCGCCACCCGCCCCGCGCCAGCTCCACGGCCAGCACCAGTCCGATCCCGCGCGAACACCCGGTGACCAGCGCCGTTCCCGGCATCGCATTCTCCCGTCACAGCTCCGGCCGGGCCGGCTGCGGCCCGCCGCCCCCGAACCGGCGGTCTCCCCCCCGCCCGCTGCCTCACGCCGCACCGGGTCCTGCCCGGCCCCTCCCGGGCCACCCCGGCCCGCGCGTTTTCCCGGGTCGCGGCATCCTACGTCGCGCCCAGAAAATCCGCCACGATTTTGATTGCTGCGCGCCGCCCCCCTGGCTACAATCCGCGCTCGGGGGGTCAAGCAAGTGTCGCTCCCACAAGAATCAGGGCTACCGTAGCGCATGCCGCCCGGTGGGATGTCGCGTATTCCGGTATAGGGTATTAACCCTATCCCTGATCGACGCGGCACGGACGGAGCGCGACGGGTGATTTCGTGAGCGGCACCCCTTCCAGCGGTTCCGACGCTTGCGCGGCGGGCGCCCCGGTCACGTTTTTCGAGGTGGACACATGTCCGATCCGTCCAGCCCTGCGGCCGTACCGGCCGCGCCGAGTGCCCCCCCGACGGCCGCCGCAGGCGCGGCGAGCGATCCGCGACTCGCAGACCTCAGCCGGCAGTTGCAGACCCTGACCCAGCGCGCCGAGGCGGTGGCTCAGCGCGCGGCGCAGGGGCAAACCCTCGGGAAGATCGCGGGCTACGTGGCCCTCGCGCTCGTGATCTTCTACGGAGTCCTCTTCTGGCAGATCTTCGCCCGCGGCAAGCAGATGATCATGGGCGACGTGGGCGACATCACGGAGTCCCCGCTGGCGCACTCGGTCAAGGCCAACCTCGAGAAGCAGCAGGTCCTGCAGAAGACGCAGGCGCTGATGCAGCGAACCCTGGAGAAGGCCCTCCCGCAGCTCAAGGAGGCGCTGGCCAACGAGATCGACATGAACCAGGGCCTCATCCTCGAGTCCTACATCGAGTCTCTCGGGCAGCTCGATGATGTCATCCAGGACAAGTTCGAGGACGACTGGCGCCTCCGCGTCCGCAAGACGGTCGCCGGGTCCGAGCGCATGCTGCGCGACGCCCTGCCGCCGAACGCCTCCTCCGCCGAAATCGAGAATTTCGTCGAGTTCCTGCACGTGGGACTGGTCGGCGGCATCGTGGACATGTTCGCCGACAACCTGAATCCGGTCATCGTCGCGATCGAGCAGATGGGCAGTAACCTGGAGAAGTTCGAGGGCCTGGAGCCCGTTGCCGGCCTGAGCGACGCCGAACTCGAGCACCAGTTCAAGGAGACGCTCAAGGACCTGGCGGCGCAGAAGGCCTTCCCGCGCGCGCTGGGCAATGAGCGCTTCGCCCCCAAGCCGGCACCGCAGCCGGTCGAGGAGAAGAAGCCGGAGCCCCCTGCCGAGGCGCAGCCGGCGCCGGCCGCGGAGCCCCAGCCGGCCCCCGCCG
>JACRIP010000641.1 GCA_016220045.1 Planctomycetota bacterium | reverse complement strand
GGCGCGGCCCCGGCGCCCTCTGCGCGCGCCCCCGGCGCCGCGCCGGGACCGGGCGCCAAGGCCCGCGGCGCCCCCGCCGAGCCGGCCGGCGACGCCTTCGGTCGCTACCGCCTGGTCAAGGAACTCGGGCGCGGCGGGATGGGCGTCGTCTACCAGGCCTGGGACACCGATCTTAAACGCATCGTCGCGCTCAAGACGCTGCTGCCGGAAGCCGCACCCGGCGCGGAGGACGTCGACCGCTTTCTGCGCGAAGCCCGCGCCGCCGCCTCCCTCCACCACCCCAACATCATTCCGGTGCATGACGTCGGCACCGTCGCCGGGCGGCACTTTTTCACGATGGACTTCATTCCCGGGGAGTGCCTCGAAACGGCCGCCGCCGGAATGCCCCCGCGGAGTTTTCTCGAGGTCGTGCGCCTGGTCGCGCAGGCCCTCCACGCGGCGCACGAGTCCGGCGTCGTTCACCGGGACGTGAAGCCGGCCAATGTCCTGCTGGACGCCGCCGGCGCGCCGCACGTGAGCGATTTCGGCCTGGCCAAGGATCTCCACGCGGCCGGCGAGCGCGGGCAAACGCGCAGCGGCTCGGTGATGGGCACCCCGCACTACATGTCGCCGGAGCAGGCGGCCGGCCGGATTCGCGACATCGGCCCGGCGACCGACGTATGGAGTCTGGGGGTGATCCTGTATGAACATCTGGCGGGCCGGAAGCCGTTCGATGGCCAGGGATTCATCAAGATCCTCCAGGCCATTCTCGGCCAGGACCCGGTGCCGCCGGCCCGGGCCGCCCGCGCAGGGCACAGCGGCCGCGCCGGGCGCTCCGCCCGCCGGGTCCACGCGGACCTCGAGACGGTCGCGCTCAAGTGCCTCGAAAAGGACCCGGCACGGCGCTACGCGAGCGCGGCGGAGCTGGCGGACGACCTCGGGCGTTTCCTGGATGGCGAACCGATCGCGGCGCGGCCGACCTCGACCGTGCGGCGCCTCGTGCGGAAGGCCGTGAAGCACCGGGCGGTGGTCTTCCCGACCGCGGCGGCCGTGTTGCTCGGGCTGGTCCTGGGTGCGGGGGCGCTCGGGACCTCGATGAAAAAGGCGGCGGCGCTGGGGGCAGCACTCGGGAGTGCGGCGGCGGCTGAGGCCGCGGCGGGCGCGTCCGCCGACCCGCAGGCCGTCGAGAAGTCGCTCGCGGCGGCGCGCGACGCCTTTCGCGCGGTGCTTGCCGTGGAGGAGACGAACGCCGCCGCACGCGCCGGGCTGGCCCGGGTCGAACCGCGGCTCGGCGCGATCACAGCGGCGCAGGCCGGGGCGGTCGCGGCGGCGAAGGCGCAAGGTGAGGCCATGAAGCTGATCGAGGCCGGCCGGCCCGCCCTCGACAAGGCCTTTCGCTATCTCTACAACAAGAACGCCGTCTACGAGGAGCTCGTGCGCCAGGTGGACACCGGGCAGAAGCTCATCGAACGGGCGGTCGAGCTGGCGCCCGGCCTCGCGCTCGCGCACCACCTGCTGGGCCGCGCGTGGGAGATCAAGGGCGAGGGTGACCGGGCTGAGGCCTGCTGGCGCGAGGCGGTGCGGCTGGAGCCGGGCTTCGGGCCGTCCCACTTCCATCTCGGCCGGCGGCTGATCGCGCGGGCCTTCGCCGCGACGCTCGGCTCGTCGGAGCAGGAACGGGAGGGGAAGCGGCCGGAGGCGGAGCGGCTCGGGGCCGAAGCGGCCCGGGAGCTGGATGCGGCGAGCACCGCAGTGATCGCGCTGGAGGATGACGTGCAGCGCGATGTCGCCCCGGCCATGCTGGCCTACGTGCGGCGGGATTGGGAGACTCTGCGGCGCATGACCGCGGCCGGGCTCAGGAAGTACGAGGGTGCTGAGGGGGTGGAGGAGTTTCACTTCCTGGACTTCATGGTCGGGAGAGCAGGTGAGTACGAGATCGCGTGTCTCGACCGCGCGCTCGCCGTGCGACCCAAGTACCCCGAGGCCCTGTTCAGCCGCGGCCTCGCGCGCCGTGGGCGAGGAGACGTGGACGGCGCCCTCGCCGACTTCGACGCGGCCCTCAAGATCAGCCCACGGTTCGCGGATGTGTACAACAACCGGGGCGTCCTGCGGGAGGGCCAGGGCGACCTGGCCGGCGCCCTCGCCGACTACGAGGAGGCGATCCGGATCAACCCGCGCTACGCGGATGCGTACATCAATCGCGGGATCGCGCGCCGGCAGCAGGGCGACCTGGCCGGCGCCTCTGTCGATTTCGACGCGGCACTCAAGAGCGACCCGCGCGAGGCCCCGAATTACTACATCCGCAGCCTCGCGCGCTTCGCCCAGGGGGATTTGACCGGTGCCAGGGCGGACTGCGACCTGGCGATCCAGCTCGATCCGCGCTCTGCCGGGGCCTACCTCGCCCGCGGTAGCCTGCGCCACGACATGGGCGACATGGCCGGCGCCATCGGGGACTGCACGGAAGCGCTGAAGCTCGGCCCGCCGTGCGCATGGGCGTTCAGCACGCGCGGCGCCGCGCGCCGGGTTCAGGGTGACTTCGTCGGCGCGATCGCCGATTGCGACGCGGCTCTCAGGCTCGATCCGCGCAGCGCGTTAACCTATGATCGCCGCGGCATTGCGCGGGCGCTCAGCGGCGACACGGCCGGCGCGCTCGCCGATTTCGAAGCGGCCCTCAAGCTCGATCCGCGCCTCACGGATGCGTACAACAGCCGCGGCACCGTGCGCGAGGAGAGCGGCGATCTGGCCGGCGCCATCGCCGACTACGACGCGGCCCTGAAGATCGACCCACGTTACGCCGGGGGCTATTACAGCCGAGGGCATGCGCGCCAGGCCCAGGGCGACCTGGCCGGCGCCATCGCCGACTTCACGAAGGCGCTCGAGGTCGCCCCGCCCACGTGGCCGTCCCGGGGAGCCGTCCAGGAGCTGCTCGACGCCGCCCGCAAGGCCCACGCGGGACGGTAGACGATCGGCGGGCGCCCCCTCCCCCTGCCGCCGTCAGCGCCTCCCATTGCGCCCCATCCACGCCGCGCCGGCCGCGTAGCCGCGGGCGTCGGCGTCCACCTGGGCGCGGGTCGGAACCTCTCCCCACTCTTTGCCCTCCAGGGTCAGCGCCGCCGACTGCCAGATGACAACCGAGTTCTGGATCGTCGTCACCGTCACGTTGCTCCCCCAGTCGTGGTCGCCGCCATGACCCGCCGGCAACGTACAGGGATGGCTGTAGGTCACCCAGAAGTAGGTCGTCGAGACGGTGAAGACGTAGGGCCGCCGGCCCGCGGCGAACGACAGCTCCGCGCGTTCCTCATGGCTACTGTCGGCGTCGTAGGTCCACGTCTGGGTGTAGCGCCAGGGGAAGTTCGAGTTGGCGGGCTGCGGCAGGCCGCAGGAACCTGCGCCTGCGCCGGCGGGGCCCTGGTAGAAGTTCCCCGCCCGGTTGACGTCGCGGGTGGTCCCGGGCCAAGCCCCGCGCTCGGCTTCCGTGCCGGCGGGGTGAGTCGAGCCCCACGGCGCGCCGCCGCGGTCTGGGTTCCCCTGCCCCGTTCTCGCAGCGGTCCGCCCTCCCACCCCCAGCAGGAATACGAGCGCCGTGCCGAGCCGCGGTTCGCCCCTCCACCCGCGCGCCTCGCGTCCCGCGTCGGCGGGCACCGGGTGACCCGAGATCGCGCGCTCCCCCGGTCCCGGCGCGGGACACGGCACCGCCACTTCTACAGTTTGTTCCGTATGGGTCGGCGCCGCCGTCGCCGGCGGGAGTTCCTTCAGGAAGCGGGTCGCGCCCGCGCGATTGGCGGCCTTCTCCGATTCCTGTGCCCAGCCGACACTCGGCGTTTCAAGGATCAGGAGCGCTCCGGTCAGACCTGCTACCAGAGCGAGGGGCCGGCTCTTCAGGTGCCGATTCATGGGTCGATCCTCCATAAACGTATCCCGGGGCATCCTGCGGCGCGGTCCTGGGGGAATTCGATGTGCTGTGCCGCGCCGGTCGGCGACGCGACTACGCAACCGCGAGGCCAGCCGCCGGAACTCTCGAGACGCGGTCGCATCCCCAAGGATTGCAAGCGGATCGGCAGAGCACCCGAAGGCGATGACGAACGGCTGCGGTGCCTCGGATCCGACACTCGTGTCCGCGCCGGAGGACGGCTACCGGGTTCGGTGCGGGTGCGGCGCGCGTCCACCGGCTCCGAGCGCGTCTGCGCGCCAAACCTGGTGCCGGGGTCGGACGCGGCGACTCCGCGAAGGGTGCATGTCCGTACGTGCACCTAGCCGCACCCTCGTTCTCCTGACCTGGCCGTAGGGGCGCGTCGCGACGCGCCCCTACGTGGAACAGCGTATGGCGGGTTCGCTCGCCCAGAGTCACCTTGCCCGCCGACATCCGCCCACGGCCCGGCACGCCGCGCCGGAGGCGAGGTTGGCGACCCATCGGCTGCCTGCGAACCCAGCATGACGTGGATCCTGCCGCTCGCGAATGCGAACGGGTTTGGGCCGAACCGCACCGCGCGCACGGCCTGCCGGAGGCCGCGGCGGCTTCATCCCGGCGGTGGCCCGCGCCGTAGGGGCGCGTCGCGACGCGCCCCTACGCGAACTGCGCAGCTACGGACATGCACACCTCCTCGTACCGCGGATTGTGTCCGACCCCGCGAGGTGGTAAAGTGACGCCGACCTCGATCTCGCCGCGGCGCGCGGGGCGCCGCCGCCGCCGTTGCGGCGCTGCGGGCGCTCCCTCCCGACCGGCCCTTGCGGAGTGGAAACGGATGAAGCCGGCCGCGGTCGTTGCCGGGCTCGCCCTCCTCGCCCTCCTCGCGTCCGCCCTGCCGGCGCAACCGGAGGGAACGGCCTGGCGGAGCCGGCTCTACCCGACGGACTGGACGCCCGGCTTCCGGGACGCCGCGGGACGCTTCCTCCCCGACTTCAGTTTCGCCGGCTACCACTCGGGCGAACGCCCGATCCCCGACGCGCCCCCCGGCCCGACCTTCGACGCGGTCGCGGGCTTCCACGCCGACCCCCAGGGGCGCACCGACGCCACGGCGGCCCTCCAGGCGGCACTCGACGCCGCCGCACGCGCCCGCGGCGGCATCGTGTTTCTACCCGAGGGCACCTACCGCTGCGACGGACTTCTCCAGGTCGCCCACTCCGGCATCCTCCTGCGCGGCGCGGGGCCCGAGAAGACGCGGCTCCGCTTCACCCGCAGCCAGGGAATGTCCGACCGCGCCCACCTCACCTTCCTCGGCCGCCTCGTCCCGGGCGCCCCCCGGGAACTCGCCGCCGACGCGGAAAACGGCACGTTCCGGCTCCGGCTCCGCGATGCCCGCGGGCTGCGGCCGGGCGCGGACCTCGCGGTCGGCTGGACGATCACCGACGCCTTCGTCGCGGAACACGGCATGACGGGGGTCTGGCGGGCGTTCAACGGACAGTGGAAGCCGGTCTTCCGCCGGCGCGTCGTCGCCGTGGACCTACGGCAGACACCTCATGAGGTCACGGTGGACGTTCCGCTCCGCTACCCGGCGCGCGTCCGGGACGGCGCCGCCGTCCGCGAGGAGACCGGCTACCTGGAGGAGGTCGGCGTGGAGTCGCTGGCGGTCACGACCGCGGTGGAGCCGGCGCGCGCCTGGGAGAACGTCCGCACGCACGCGATCCGGTTCGAGGGGGTGAAGGACGGCTGGCTCCGCGACCTCCGGTCGATCGCCGCGCCGGCGCCCGAGGCCGCGGGGGGTGATCACCTGCAGAACGGCGGCCTCGTGATCGTCGGCTCAAAGCGGATCACGGTCGCCGATGTGACGCTGGAGCGGGCGCAAAACCGGGGGCCGAGCGGCTGCGGCTACCTCTTCGAGGTCTCCCGGAGCGGGGAAATCCTGCTGCGCGACTGCACCGGCCGGCGCGGGCGGCACAACTTCATCCAGAACTGGGATTTCGGGACCAGCGGCTGCGTGTGGCTGCGCATCCGCTCGGAGGCGGGGCGCAGCCTGGCGTCGGCCACCGACCGGATCGGCCTGCCGGGACTGTCGGAGTTCCACCATTCGCTGGCGATGGCCAACCTGATCGACGGCGCGACGCTCGACGACGGCTGGTTCGCCGGGAACCGCGGGAGCATGAGCTCCGGGGCGGGACACTCGTCGACGCAGTGCGTGTTCTGGAATTGCCGGGGCAAAGGGATGCTGCTGTCCTGGCAGTACGGGCACGGCTACGTGATCGGGACGCGCGAGCTGACGGTGACGACGGCGCTGTTCGGTCCGTTCGCGGCGCGGACGGAGCCGGCCGACCTGATGGAGGGCGCGGGGGCGGGCGCGACCCTCGACCCGGGCTCGCTCTACGAGGACCAGCTCGCCCGCCGGCTCGCCGCCCGCCCGCGGTGATCGTGACACCTTCGGCGACCGCCTCTTCAGTTCCCCCGGGGTCGCTATCCCGACCCGGTCCGCGGCCCGGTCACTTCTTGTTCGCGGCTTCGCGGCTGGCGACGACTTCGCGGATCTGGGCGTCGAAATCCGGATGCCGGCGCCGCATCCCGTCGAAGCTTTCCCGGGAGAGGCGGTACACCTCGCAGAAGGTCACCGCCCGGACGGACGCGTTGCGGGTGCCGCCGAAAACCAGCGACATCTCCCCGACGTGGCTCCCGGCGTCCAGCCTGGCCACCACCTCTTCCCCGTCGAGGATGACCTCGAACTCGCCGGTATTGATGAAATACATGCAGTCCCCGAGTTCGCCCCGGCGCATCAGGTAGTCGCCGGGCAGGAACACGTGGCCCTCGAGCTGGGTGACGATCTCCCGGATGAAGGTCTCCCCGGCCTGCTTGAAGAAGGGCACCTTCTGCAGGATCTCGCCGGTGAGGAAGAGCCGCATGTCGAGCGCGATGGAGGCGGGCAGGCGGTCGATGATGCTGTCATGGCCGAGCTGGTCGGCGCCGGTGGACTGATGGCTCTCCCACATGTACTCGAAGTAGTCGCGCACGCGGTCCTGCAGGGCGGGCGGCAGCTTCTTCCGCCGCATGAAGGCGTTGATTTCTTCCGTGTGGCGCCGGAAGCTGGCCCGCGCCACGTCGAGATTGCCGAGCAGGGAGGAGACGTTGCCGATGACGTAGCCGTACATCCCGACGCCGGTGAGCTGCAGGAAGATCGTGTAGAGCAGCTCCCACATCCGATCCTTGTGCGGCACGACGTCGCCGTACCCGATCGTGGCCATGGTGGTGGTGATGAAGTAGAGCGCGCGCACGTAGCGTTCGACGTGCGGGACCGGGTCGGAGAGGTTCTGGATGATGCCCAGGTCCTTTTCGATGCCCGCCGCGGCCCCGATGGCGATCCAGCCGAGGGCCATGCCGTGGGCCGCGAACACGAACCAGAAGAGGAAGCTCGCCAGCCGCATGATGGCCGGGCTCGCCGTGAACACCCGTTCGAGGACGCGGAGCTGGGCGTTGAGGCGGGAGATGGCGGGCACGCGCTGCAGGAACAGCACGTTCGCCAGCCACGCCGGCGCGGCCTCGCCGCCGCAGCACGGGAGGAGCAGCGGACCGAGCGGCAGGGCATACAGGAGGTCGACGGCGAACCAGGAGCGGAGGTACCGGGCGGCGATGAGTTTCCGGTCCGTGACCAGGGTGCGCAGGCGGTAGAACGGGGTATTGAAGCGGAGGAGCACGTCCGCGCAGAGGAGCGCGGTGACGAGCCAATAGAGCCCGTCGTAGCGCATTTCCTGCAGCACGATCTGGTAGGGCGCCCGGAGGGCCACCACGACGATCGCGGTGGAAACGGTCAGGTCCCAGGCGATCTTGAACGGGCTTCTGGGATAGGCCAGGAAGGCGTCGGAGGTGCTCATGAAGTCCCGAACCTCGGCAGGGGAACCTGAGGTGCCCTAGGG
>JACRIP010000640.1 GCA_016220045.1 Planctomycetota bacterium | reverse complement strand
GTTCGTAGTTCCGCCTTCAGGCGGAGCGTACGCCGAAGACGAATCGCAATTGGCCCTTCGTTCCGCCTGAAGGCGGAACTACAAACGAGCCGGATGGCCGATCTACGGTGCTTGGCGCCGCGGACGGCCCGTTTGCCTCGTGCGGCGATTAGCGTTGTAGTGGTAGTCCCGGGCTTCAGCCCGGGTCCGTTGCCGGCCTTCAGGCCGGCTGCCCTGTGCTCTGCACCCGACCCCCGCTCACCCGGCCGGGTAGCGCTCCCGCACCCAGGCCAGCGCCGCCTCCCGCGTGGCCACCTCCCCCTCCAACTGCGCGTCTTCCACCGCCGCGAGCATGCCCGCAAACGCCGGCCCCGGCCGGTACCCCAGCGCGATCAGGTCATGCCCCGAGATCAGCCGCGCGGGCCGCAGCGACCGCTCCGCCTCCTCCCGCCGGTACCCTTCCAGCTTCCTCCTGCAAAACTCGTAGTCCTCCGCGCTCGCCAGCGAACCCAGCGCGTCCGCACGGAAGAGCTCGAGCAGCTCCTCCGACCACGGCTCCCGCAACAGCCGCTTGAGCGTCGATTCGCGCATGTCGTGCAGCGCCAGGAAACGCAGGTGGTTCTCGATCAGCAGGACCACGCGGTCGGCTTCGGCCCCCGAGCAGCGCAGCCGCGCGCAGATCGCGCGCGCCATCTCGGCTCCGCGCTCGGCGTGCAGGTCGAAGCGGATGCGGTCGGGCGCGCGCACGAAGGTCGGCGGCTTGCCGATGTCGTGCAGGAGCGCCGCCAGCGCGAGCGCCGGACTCGGCTCCGGCCGCAGGTTCTCCATCACGAGCAGCGTGTGGGTCCACACGTCCCCCTCCGGATGGAACTGCGGCGGCTGCTCCACCCCCTTCAGCGCCACCACCTCCGGCAGGAGCGGCGCCAGCAGTCCGAGCTCGTCGAGCAGCTCCACCGCCCGCCGCGGGCGCGGACCGGTCAGCATGCGCGTCAGTTCCGCGTGCACGCGTTCCGCGCTTACCTGCCGGACTTCCGCTGCCAGCGCCCGCGCCGCCGCCGCCGTCGCGGGATCGAGGGAAAACCCGAGCTGGCAGGCGAAGCGCACCGCGCGCAGCAGGCGCAGCCGATCCTCGCCGAAGCGCGCCGCCGGGTCGCCGATGGCGCGCACCACCCGCGCCGCCAGGTCCGCCCGCCCGCCCACCAGGTCCAGCACCTCGCCGCTCGCCGGGTCGTAGAACATGCCGTTGATCGTGAAGTCGCGCCGCTGCGCGTCCTCCGCCGCGGCCGCGAAGCGCACCGACGCGGGCCGTCGCCCGTCGAGGTACGGGCCGTCCGCGCGGAAGGTCGCCACTTCGAACTCGAGCCGCCCCACGTGCACCCGCACGACGCCGAACTGCTCGCCCACCGGGATGGTTTTACGAAAGAGCGCCTGCACGGCGCGCGGCGTCGCCGAGGTCGCAATGTCGATGTCCTTGGGCGGCACGCCGAGCAAGCGGTCGCGCACGCAGCCGCCCGCGAAGAGCGCCTCGTGCCCGTGCGCCCGCAGCCGCCGCACCACGGCGGCCGCCGCCCGCTCCAGCCGGGCGGGCGGTGCGCCCGCCCCGCCGCGCCCGCCCCGTTCTGCGTCGGTCATCACCGCTCACACCTCGACGATCTCCAGCCGTTTCGCGCGGTAGGTCGAGCCCACGTTGATCGCCGTCAGCCCCCCGCGGGTCAACCGCGAGGGCGCGTGCACGTGCCCGCTGAAATGATAGCGGACGCGCGGGTGCCGCTCCAGCATTTCCCCGAAGCGCCGGCTGCCCAGGTAGGCCGCGAAGAACCGGTATTCGGGCGTGTCGCGGCGCCAGGCGCGCATCTCGGGAAAGGCCAGGTGATGCGTGACCGCGATCACCCGCTCCACCCGGGCTTCCACCTGAGTGAGCTGCTCCTCCAGGCGGGCGAGGAGCTCGTCGGTGAATTCGCGGTCGCTCTTGCCGAGCCGGACGAAGGCCGCGTCGTTCCAGCGGCCGCCCCCGCAGCGCTTGGCCTCGTAGCTCGCGCCCGCCGGCAGCTCCAGGGTCTCGTCGGCGAGCGTGTAGTCGTACCAGCCGACCGAGCCCACGAAGCCGACCCCGTCGAGGATCGCGGGCTCGGCGTCGAGCAGCCGGAACCCGTGGCGCCGGGAGATTTCGGGCAGGTCCTCGCGATAGTAGCGGTAGGAATCCCCCGCGGGAAGCCACAGGTCGTGGTTGCCGGGGACCGCGAGCTTGAGGGCGGGCAGGTCGGCGAAGAGGTCGAAAAACGCCGGCAGGTGAATCTTGCCGAGCCCGACCAGGTCGCCCGCGACGATGAAGACGTCCGGCCGGGCGGCGAAAACCGCCGCGCGCAGCGCGAGGAATTCGCCCGGCTCGCAGCGCGCGCGCAGGTCGAAGTGCGGGTCGGCGGTGACGGCGATCTTCAGCGCTCGCTCCGCGCCATCGGCCGCAGCGCGACCGCCTGGTCCGCGGTCAGGTATCCCCGCTCGACCAGCAGGTCCCACAGCCGCGGGGCCGCGCCGTTGCCGCCCCGGCTCTGCTTCAGGTCCATGCACTCCCGTACCATCGCTTCGTCCGCCCACCGCTTCTGGACCACGCGCCGCGCGAAGGTGATCTCTTCCGCGTTGAACACTCGACGACCCTCCTATCCGGTGATTCGGGGCATTAAAGCTCCTTAATTTAACCTGGAATCGAGGAGGCCGTCAAGCGCGAACAAGCCCGTCGCGTCAAGGCGGCGGGAACCGGACGTCTCACTCCTTGCGCCCTTCCCGGAGCGCGGCCACGACGTCGGCGCGCGGCGGGACGCCCGCGGCCTTGAGCTGCGCCAGCTCGGTCTCGGCCGCGGCGCGCGCGCCGGTCCGGAGCAGCGCGACGATCCGGTCCTGGCGCACGTCCGCATCCTGCTGGAGCGGGGCCGGCAGGCTGGAGAGGTCCGCGAGCGCCGCCGCCGCCTCCTCCCCCAAGGCCAGCCGGCAGCGCGCGCGCCCCAGCCGCGCCGCCGGGTACTCCGGCGCATCCCCGAGCGCCGCCGCAAACTCCTCCCGCGCCGCGGCGTGGCGCCCGGCCCGGAAGGCCGCGATCCCCGCCTGCGTCCGCCGCCACGGCGCCCGGTCGTAGATGCGGATGCGGCCGCCCTCTGCAGCGAGCACGTCCGCCCGCTCCTCGGTCTGCGCGAACGTGCGCGTGCCGAACAAGTTGTGTTCGTAGGTGAAATACCTGAGCGCGCCGGCCGGATGGGCGAACTCCACCGGCCGCAGGTCGCGCATCAGCTCGCCCAGGAGCGCGCGGGCGTACGGGGGAACCCCGTAGTGGACGAGCAGACCGGGCGTCACCATGACGTAGCGCCAGCCGTTCGCGACGCGGGTGGCGAAGGCGGACGCGGTGGCGGGAAAGCGGCGGTCCCAGTCGCCGGAGGGATCGTAGTAGGCGGCGATCGGCGCATCTTCGCAGAAATAGCGTTCTCCGGCGCCGGCGGCGCGGCGCTCCACCAGCCACGCGCAGGCGGGCGCGAAGCCGGACCCGACCGGCCGCCATTCCTGCGAGCCGCAGGCGGAGCCGAGGAGGAGGCAGAGCGCCGCCGCCCCGCCCACGGCGCCGACGCGGGCGCCGGGCGCGAGCCGCAGCGCCGCCCCCGCCCCGACCGCGAGGAAGGGCAGGGCGGCCCCCAGGTAGCGCAGCGGCTGTTCCTGCGTTCGCAGCAGGAAAAAAGCCAAGACCCACGCGCTCGGCAGCCCGATCGCCAGGGCATCGCGCCCGCGCGTCCGCGCCGCCGCGACCAGCCCCGCCAGGGCCAGCACGACGAAGGGCCAGCTCAGGTATCTCCCCAGGAACACCGGCAGGCAACTGCCATCGCCCAGCCCGAGCTCCGAACTCCCCTGGCCGAGCACCAGCGCCGTCTGCCGCTCGAAAAACCGCGGATAGAAACGGCTGGAGAGCGGCTCCCCCACGAGCAGGTCTCCCAGCCGGTAGACCGATTCCCAGGCCAGGAGCGGCAGGACCATGCCCACGCTCAGCCAGACCAGGCCGCGCTCCCGCATGCCGGCCAACGGGCGCTCACGCGTGGCGAGCGCCGCGCCGTACAGGCACCACAGGGCCGGCGCGACCACCGCGGTGCGGCTGTTGCACGTGAAGGCCGTCCCGCCCGCCAGTCCCGCCGCAAACAGCAGCGCCAGGGCGTTTTCCCGCCGTCCACCCAGCGCCGCCCACGTCAGCGCCGCCGCCAGCGTGAAAAAAAAACTGCAATCCCCTTCGGCGAGGGCGCCGCGGGTGAGCAGGAGGTGGAGGGGCGAGACGGCCAGCGCGAGGCCGGCGACCAGCGCGGCGGCCTCGCCGGCGAGCGCGCGCGTCCACCACACGACCAGGAGCACCGTCAGGCCCCCGAAGAACGCACCCTCGGCGTGGCCGACCCAGTCCCGGTCCCCCACCGCCAGCATGACCAGTCCGACCAGCAGGTCGTGGGTGTACTTCGCGTGGATGGGCGGCGACCCGCCCGCCGTGCGTTCCGCCATGCGCGCGCGCAGTTCCGCCGCCGCCGCCCCGTCTGCGTCCGCCGCCCCGTCCGCCCCGTCCGCCCCGTCCGCCCGCCGATCCCCGCCGGTGCGCCACCGCAGCCACCCCAGGCGCAGAGCGTCAGGGATGTTGCGCACCGCGCCCGCGCACCAGCGCGCTTCGCAGAGGAACAACCCCTCGTCGCTGAAGGTGATCCCGGCCCCCGCCAGCCCCCACCCGCGCAGGGCGAAGCCCAGCGCGACCACGGCGGCGGCGCAGAGTCCGAAGCGGGTGGGACGAATCGCAGGAAGGCGCATGCGGCCCATCTTGCAGTCCGTCACGGGGCGAGTCAACAGTTTGGGTATGCGGGGGTGCATGTCCGGTATTGCCGACGCGCTTGTCCCCTCGATCGCTGCCCCCGTGACGCGGAAAACGGGGCCGCCGTAGCGGG
>JACRIP010000642.1 GCA_016220045.1 Planctomycetota bacterium | reverse complement strand
TCCGTACGTGCACCTGGCCGCATCCTCGTTCTCCTGACCTGGCCGTAGGGGCGCGTCGTGACGCGCCCCTACGTGGAACAGCGTATGCCGGGTCCGCTCGCCCCGAGGCACCTTGCCCGCCGACGTGCGCCCACGACCCGACACGCCACGCTGGGGGTGAGAATGGCGATTCACCGCCTGCCTGCGAACCCAGCGTGCCGCGGATCCTGCCGCTCGCGAATGCGAACGGGTTTGGGCCGAACCGCACCGCGCGCACGACCTGCCGGAGGCCGCGGCGGCTTCATCCCGGCGATGGCCTGCGCCGTAGGGGCGCGTCTCGACGCGCCCCTACGCGAACTGCGCAGATACGGACATGCACCCATCCGCCGGGCTCCCCCCCCCCCCCTACGCCGGGGCGCCGCCCTCGGCCGGGGGGGCCGCGGGCGGTGCGGGCGGTGCCGCCGCCGCGGACGGATCCGCGCCGGCCGCGGGCTTGGCCTTCGGCCGCGCAATCCGCACCTGCGCCGGTCGCAGCATCCGGTCGTGCAGCAGGTAGCCCTTGCGCACCTCGCCCACCACGCTGTTGGCCGCGTGCTCGTCGCTCTCCACCAGGTCGACCGCCTCGTGCTTCAGCGGGTCGAAGACCTGCCCGAGCGATTCCATCGCCTTCAGACCGTGCGCTTCAAGCACGCGAAACACTTCGCGCTCCATAAGCAGGAGCCCGTCGAGCGCCGGACCCTTGGGGAAGGAGTCCGGCGAGCAGAGCGCGCGATGGAAGTTGTCGAGCGCCGGCAGCAGGTCGCGCAGGAGATGTTCCGCGCGGAACTTCCAGGAGGCCTCCTGGTCGCGATTCATGCGCTGGTGGAAGTTGAGGACGTCCGCGCGCGCGCGCCTGGCGGCGTCGGCGAACTCGTCGCGCTCGGCGGCGCGCTTGCGCAGTTCGTCGACCTCGGCGACCGGCAGGGTGACGGTGGCGGGGGCGGCCGGGGATGCGACCGTGGCGGCCGCCGCGGCAGGCGCCGCCGCCGCCGGCGCGCTCCCGGGAGCGGTCGTGGACTCCGTGCCCGGTGCGGCGGACGCGGACTCTGCGGCGTTCGCCGGACGCACCGGGGTGCTGGCTTCAGGCATGGATTTGGCCTTCCGAGAGAACCGTTTGCGCCACGACATGATGGCGTTATGACTCGAAATAGTCCTTGATGCGATCGAAGAAGCCCTTCTTGCGCGGCTTGAGCTCGAGCTTCTCGGTCGAGGCAAACTCGCGCAGGAGCTCCTCCTGGCGCCGGGTCAGCGTCTTCGGCACGTCCACGACCACGCGGATGTACTCGTCGCCGCGGCCGCGGCCGTGGACATCGTGCAGGCCGAGCCCGCGCAGCCGGAAGATCTGGCCGCTCTGCGTCCCCTTCGGCAGGGTGATCTTGGCCGTGCCGTCGAGTAGGGTAGGCACCTCAATCTCCGCGCCGAGGGCCGCCTGCGAATAGTGCACCGGCACTTCGCAGACGAGGTGGTTGCCGTCGCGCTCGAAGAACTCGTGGGCCTTCACGTAGATGTCGCAGTAGAGATCGCCGCGCGTATTCTCGTCGCCGGGCTCGCCCTCGCCGGTGACGCGCATGCGCGTCGAGTCTTCGATGCCGGGCGGGATGCGGACCTTGATTTCGCGCTTGACCTTGACGTGTCCGGTGCCGCTGCAATCGGGGCAGGGGGTCTGGACGAAGTGGCCCTGGCCGCGGCACTGCGGGCAGGTGGAGCGGATGGAGAAGAAGCCGTGGCCCTGGAGGACTTCGCCGCGCCCGCCGCAGACGTTGCAGCTCACGGGGCGGGTGCCGGGCTTGGCGCCGGTGCCGCTGCAGCGATCGCAGCGCTCGGCGCGCTTGAGGTCGATGGTCTTCTCGCAGCCGCGCGCCGCCTCCTCGAAGTCGATGGCGATTTCGCAGCGCAGGCTGGCGCCGCGACGCACGCGGCGGCCCTGGCGGCCGACGCCGAAGAGCTCGCCGAAGAGGGACTCGCCGAAGATGTCGCTGAAGGCGTCGAAGATGTCGTCGGCGTTCTCGAAGCCGCGCGCGGTGGAGCCGCGCAGGCCTTCCTTGCCGAAACGGTCGTACTTGGCGCGCTTTTCGGGGTCGGAGAGGACCTCGTAGGCCTCGGCGCAGGACTTGAAGTTCTTCTCGGCCTCCTTGTCGCCGGGATTGCGATCAGGGTGATACTGGAGGGCTTTCTTGCGGAAGGCCTTCTTGATGTCGTCCTGGGAAACGGATTTCTCGACGCCCAGGATCTCGTAGTAATCGCCGCCTTCGGACATGGCAGGCCTCCTCGCGCGTCGGGGCCGCCCAGGGTTTCCCCTGAGCGGCCCCGCGGATGGTCGGGGTACGAGGGTGCGGTACGGGTCGCTACCTGACCGCGCCTTCGATTTCGGTCTTCTTGTCCTTGAGGTCGGTGATCAGCGCCTCCGAGGTCAGGAGCAGGCTGGTGATCGACGCGGCGTTCTGGAGCGCCTGGCGCACCACCTGGGTCGGGTCGAGGACGCCGGCCTTCCAGAGGTCCTCATAGGTGCGGGTGAGGGCGTTGAAGCCGATGGCGCCGCCCTTTTCCTTGACGATCTGGGCGACCACCGGGCCGTCTTCGCCGACGTTCCAGGCGATCTGGCGGAGCGGGGCTTCGAGCGCGGCGAGCACGACCTTGACGCCGAGCTGCTCGTCGCCGGGGAGGGTGAGGGCCGCAACCTTCGCCGCGGCGCGGATCAGGGTGATGCCGCCGCCGGGGACGACGCCCTCGGCGCGGGCGGCCTGGCTCGCGTGCACCGCGTCCTCGACGCGGAGCTTGCGCTCCTTGAGCTCGGCCTCGGTGGTGGCGCCGACCTTGATGATCGCCACGCCGCCGGCCAGTTTCGCCAGCCGCTCCTCGAGCTTCTCGCGGTCGTACTCGGACGTGGTCTGGGCGATCTGCGCCTTGATCTGCTTGATGCGCTCGTCCACCTTCGCGCGCGTCCCCGCGCCGCCGACGATCGTCGTGCGCTCCTTCTCGACCTTCACGTTCTTCGCGCGGCCGAGCTGGCTGATGGTCAGGTTCTCGAGCTTGATCCCGAGATCCTCGGTGATCAGCGTGCCGCCGGTGAGGACGGCCATGTCCTCCAGCACCGCCTTGCGGCGATCGCCGAAGGCCGGGGCCTTGACCGCGCAGCAGTTGAAGACGCCGCGCAGCTTGTTGAGCACCAGGGCGGCGAGGGACTCGCCCTCGACGTCCTCGGCGATGATCACCAGCGGCTTGCCGGTCGCGACGACCTTCTCCAGGATCGGCAGGATGTCGCGCAGAGCCGAGATCTTTTTTTCGTGGAAGAGGATGTACGCGTCGTCGAACGAGGCGGTGAGCTCCTCGGGGTTGGAGACGAAGTAGGGGGAGACGAACCCCTTGTCGAACTGCATGCCTTCGACGAAGTCGAGGACGGTGTCGCGGGACTTGCCTTCCTCGACGGTGATCACGCCCTGCTGGCCGACCTTTTCCATCGCGTCGGCGATGAGGGTGCCGAGCGCGCGGTCGTGGTTGGCGGAGATGGTGGCGACGTGCTCGTAGTCGGAGCGGCCGGCGACCGGCCGGGAGAAGGACTTGACTTCGGCGACGGCGGTCTCGACCGCCTTTTCGATGCCGCGGCGGAGGGCCATGGCATTCGCGCCGGCGGCGACGTACTTCAGGCCTTCGCTGTAGATGGACTCGGCGAGGACGCAGGCGGTGGTGGTGCCGTCGCCCGCGACGTCGTTGGTCTTGCTGGCGACTTCCTGCACGAGCTTGGCGCCGAGGTTCTGGAAGGGATCGGCGAGCTCGACCTCCTTGGCGACGGTGACGCCGTCGCGGGTGGCGAGCGGGGTGCCGAAGGACTTCTGGAGGATCACGTTGCGCCCGCCGGGTCCGAGGGTGACCTTGACGGCGCCGGCGAGCTGGCGGATCCCCTGGAGGACCTTGCGCCGGCCCTCCTCGTCGAACATGAACTGCTTGGGCATGGAGGCGAATCTCCTGAGGTTTTTGTGGGGGCGCTAGTGTCCCGTCAACGTCGTTGCTTGGGGTCGTTCGATTCGTGGCCCCTCGGGGCGCCTCACGAGGCGCCCCTACGCGGACCGGAAGATTCGATGTTGACAGGACACTAGCCGTCGATGCGCGCGAGGATCTCGGATTCCTTCATGATCGTGTACTCGGTGCCGTCGATCTTGATTTCGGTGCCGGCGTAGCGGCCGAAGAGCACCTTGTCGCCCTTCTTGAGGCTGGGCTCGGCGCGCTTGCCGTTGTCGAGCAGCTTGCCCGGGCCGACGGCGATGACTTCGCCGCGCTGGGGCTTTTCCTTGGCGCTGTCCGGGAGCACGATGCCGCCCTTGGTCTTGGTCTCGGCGTCGAGGGGCTTGATCACCACGCGGTCTTCGATCGGGCGGAGCGTCATGGGGAGATCCTCCTGAGGTTGCGTTTTTGTCGGTATCGTCATTCGGTTCAGGTAAGCACCGTATACTCCGCCGCGCGCGCGGCGGCGGCGGCGGTCGCCGGAACTAGTGGTCGTGATGGTGAGCGGCCATTTCGGCCTCGCGGTCCTCCGGCACGTCGGTGATCAGGCACTCGGTAGTGAGGAGGAGCGAGGCGGCGCTGACGGCGTTCTGCAGGGCGACGCGGACGACCTTGGTCGGGTCGACGATGCCGGCCGCGACGAGGTCGCCGAATACGTCCTTCTCGGCGTCCCAGCCGAAGGCGCCGGCGCCCTCCTTCACCTTGCGCAGGACGATCGAGCCGTCGGTGCCCGCGTTCTGGGCAATCGCCCGGAGCGGCTGCTCCAGGGCGCGGCGCAGGGCGGCGAGGCCGATCGCCTCGTCCCCGGCGAGCTTAAGCGGGTCGAGCGCGGCCAGGCAACGCACCAGGGCGACGCCGCCGCCGGGGACGATGCCCTCGGCGATCGCGGCGCGCGTCGCGGCCAGCGCGTCCTCGGTGCGCGACTTCTTCTCCTTCATCTCGGACTCGGTCGCGGCGCCGACGTTGATCTGCGCCACGCCGCCCGCGAGCTTCGCCAGCCGCTCCTGCAGCTTCTCCTTGTCGTAGTCCGACGTCGCCTTCTCGATCTCCTTGCGGATCTGCCCGATCCGCCCCTGAATGTCCTTGGTCGCGCCCGCGCCTTCGACGATGGTCGTGTTCTCGGAATCGACCACGACGCGGCGCGCCCGGCCGAGCGCGTCCAGCCCGATCTTTTCCAGGTCGAGGCCCCGGTCCTTGCCCAGGAACTCGCCGCCGGTCAGGACCGCGATGTCCTCGAGCATCGCCTTCCGGCGATCACCGTAGCCGGGCGCCTTCACGGCGCAGCACTCGACGACGCCGCGCAGCTTGTTGACGACGAGGGTGGCGAGCGCCTCCCCTTCGACCTCCTCGGCGATGATCAGGAGCGGCTTCTTCTCGGCGGAGACCGCTTCCATGATCGGCACCAGCTTGCGGATGGTCGAGATCTTGTCTTCGTGGATCAGGATGTAGGGGTTGTCGAACTCGACGCGCACCGTGTCGGCGTTGGTCACGAAGTGCGGGGAGGTGAAGCCGCGGTCGAACTGCATGCCCTCGACGATCTTGAGCTCGGTCTCGGTCCCCTTGCCCTCTTCGACGGTGATGACGCCGTCGCGACCGACCTTCTCCATGGCCACGGCGATCAGTTCGCCGATGCGGCCGTCGTTCTTGGCGGCGAGCGTGGCGATCTGCTTGATCTCCTGGTTGGTCTCGACCTTCTTGGCCTGCTTGGCCAGGGCCGCGATGACGGCCTCGAAGCCCTTGCGCACGCCGCGGTTGAGCGCCATGGGATGGGCGCCGGCCACGACGGCGCGCTGGCCCTCGCGGAAGATCGACTGCGCAAGCACGGTCGCGGTGGTGGTGCCGTCGCCGGCTTCGTCGGAGGTCTTGGAGGCGGCCTGCTTCATCATCTGGGCGCCGAGGATCTCGTAGGGATCGGTCAGCTCGACCTCGTCGGCGACCGTCGCGCCATCCTGCGTCACGGAGGGGGAGCCCCAGCCCTTGTCCACGACCACGCTGCGGCCGCGCGGGCCCAGCGTGCAGGTAACGGCGAGCGCCATCTTCTCGACGCCATGCTTCACGGCCTCGCGGGCCTCGCGATCAAACAGGAGCTGCTTCGCCATGTCATGCCTCCAGGTTCCGGATCGGCGGGTGAAGGTCGCTGCGAATGTTCGACGGGCCCTCGTCAGATGAATCGGGCCAAGGCCGACGAGAAGCAATCGCCGTGCCGCTCCGGCGTACTTTTCGACACCGCAAGCCATATTGCAGACATGGGTTACGGTGCCGGGCCGGTGGAGTGTTCTGGCGGGGCCTGTCAGACTGGCAGCGGAGGGCGGACGGGCGAGCGCCCGTCGCTGTCAAGATGGCAGCGCGGGCGCGCGCGCAGGCTACTTCTTTTCGGCCGGAGCGTCCGCGTCCGACGCGGGAATCGGCCGGCGCTTTTCCGCCGCCGCCAGCGCCTTGCGATCCGGCGTTCCCCCGAGGGTCATGAGGAACAGGACGAGCGCCCGGACTTCGGTGGGAGTCAGGCGGGCGGGGTCGGCGTGGGTCGCGGGCATGAGCTCGGCCGGGTAGCCCGGAACCGTGAACGCGTTCGGCTGCACCAGGGATTCCAGCTGGTAGAGTTCGGATTAGAGTCGTGTTTGGATAGTGTGT
>JACRIP010000665.1 GCA_016220045.1 Planctomycetota bacterium | reverse complement strand
CCGCGCCGGCGGCGCGCGCCGCCGCCCCGGCGCCCAGGTCGCGTTGGTACGGGTCCAGCCGCCGGGCCAGCTCCGCGCGCGCCGCGGGCGCGGGGCCGCCTGCCGGCAGCGCGGCGGCGGCCGCGGCCACCGCCGACTCGGTCACGGGGTCTACGCCGTAGAACGGCCGCAGGCGCTCGTCTCCCGCCGCGGCGGCGCGGAATTGCGCCGGAAAGCGGTCGGCGAGCGCCGCCTGCGCGGCGAGCGGCACGGGATGCGAGCGCATGGTCGGGTGTCCCACGAATTCGAGCGCAGGTCCGGTATTGCGCCACGGCGACTGAACCACAGAGGCAGACTTGCACCCCACCGACAGGGGTGCATGTCCGGTGTTGCGTCTCGACCCTACCAGCCGCAGGGACCGAAACCAGGGCCTCCGTCGTGCTCGTATCTCGTACTCGTACTCGAATGCCCTGGGCGTTCGAGTACGAGTACGAGCACGAGTACGAGAAAGACCGGTGCGGCATGGTGCCGCTCAACTGCGCCGGCGCCGGCGGCTCAGTACGCTGCGTCGCCACGGTGGCGATCAAGGGGACAGGCGCGACCGCAAAACCGGACACGCACGCCACCGATGCGCGTCGATTGACAGAAAGCGCGCGGCGTTGTTAGAATCCCCGCGCTCCCCATCCCAGCGGTTTAGCGGATCCCCGTCCCACACCTTTGCGCGAAGAGGCGGACATGGCTGCGCCTGCCGGCAAGCTCGACCCTGCCCTGCGCATCCGGGAACTGGAGAAGGCCCTCAAGGACTCGCAGCAGTCGATCGGCAAGCTGCTCGACGCCGCCAACGAGAAGTCCGAGCAGCTCGGCATCGTCAACGGCCTCTTGCGCTCCCTCGGCACCGCGCTGGACCTGCGGGAAATCCTGCAGGTCTTCGCGATCAACATCAAGCGCATCTGTCCCTACGACCGCATCTCGATCGCCCTCTACGACGCCGGCACCCGCCGCTTCACCGTTCCCTTCCAGGTCAAGGGCGGTCGCGTCATGCCGAGCACCGAGCGCCCCGTCGCCTACGAGGACACCATCCAGTCCAAGGTCCTCGAAACGCGCACGCCCATCCTCCGCCGCAACGTCAAGGAGGAGAGCCTGCGTTTCAAGCACGACACCAATTTCCTCAAGAAGGGCTTCGCCTGCGAGCTCCTCTTCCCGCTCGTCCTCGGACCCCACGAGCTCGGCACCTTCAACGTGGGCTGCTTCGAGCCGGAGACGCTCACCGAACGCCACCAGCAGATCCTGGCCGACATCATCCCCTGCGTGGTCATCGCCGTCGATCGCTACCTCGGCCGCCCGACGCAGGACTCCGTCACCGACTACCGCTGACCCCCAGGAAGAGGCCGTTCGCCATGATTCCGCGTCCTCCCCACCGCCGCGTGCCGCGCGGCGCCGGCGCCCTTGCCCTCGCCCTCCTGCTCGTCCTCGCCGCCGCCGGGTGTAACCCCACCAGGCCCAATGGCAGCAGCGGCAGCGGCAACAGCACCCCGGAGAAGACCTTCTACGCAGTGCGCGACGCCATCCTCCAGGGCGACATGGATACGGTCTACACCTGGTACAGCGCGCGCAAGAAACAGTCGATCACGCTCGAGCGCCTCAAGCGCGACTACGCCTCCGGCCGCCAGATGTGGCACTCGAAGTACGTCAACGCCAGCGTGCGCCAGGTCTCGGACGACAAGAAGGGCCGCGCCACGATGGTCGTTCTCTACGGCGACGGGCAGCGCTGGCCGCCGATCTCGCTGGCCCTCGAGGGCGATACCTGGCGCATCGACGACTGACGCCGCGACCCGGCGGAAGCGGGGGCACGCGGCGGGAGCGGAACGGAACCACAGTCGCTGCGCACGCGACTCGGGTGTGCCCCCCCACCCCCCCTCCCCCCTACAGGTTCGCGCACAGCCCTTCCAGGTCCCGCAGCAGGTTGAAGGTCTGCGAGTAGCGCTTCATCGTCGAATACTCCAGGCACTTCTTCAGGATCTGCCGCACCGAGTCGCCGAAGGGAATGCGCGCGTAGTCCGGCTCCTTGGTCTTCCGCGAGTCCAGCATCTCCTTGTCGTACGCCGACCGCGTCATCTTCGGCAGCGACTCGTAGTCCTTGAAGAAGTGGTTCCAGTTCTTGCCCTTCTTCGTGAAGAAGTCGGGAAGATAGGGTGGGTCCCCGGTGGCCAGCTCGTACATCGTCGCACCCAGCGAGTAGATGTCCGAGCGCTGCGCCACGCCCTCCGGACCGACCTTCTTCCCCTCGGTGATCTCCGGCGCCACGTAGAAGAGCGAGCCGCCGACCGGCACCTGCTCCCCCAGCTTGATGCTCACGCCGAAATCGAGGATCTTCACCTTGATCGCGCGCGTGCGCCCCTGGGCCTCCGCCTGGATCTTGTGGGTGTCGCGTCCGCCCGGCTTTTCGCCCGCCGCAGTCCCGCCCGCCCGCACCAGCCCGCCGGCCATGATGTTCTCCGGCTTGATGTCGAGGTGCAGGAACCCCTTCCCGTGCACGTGCGCCAGGCCCTTCGCCGCCTGCAGAAACATCATCAGGAAGTCGCGTCCGGTCAGGTACGGCGGTCGCGAGTTCGCCGAGATGATCGCATCGCGCAGGAATTGCCGCAGCGTCGCGCCGCGGAAGTACTCGGCGAGCACCCAGTGAAAGCCGTCCTTCTGCTGATACGCGAGATACTTGATCACGTTCTCGTGCTGCATTCCGAGGCAGACTTCGAGCTCGCGGTGCAGCCGCCGCAGCGCCTCGGGCGTCGCGCACTTCATCTTCTTGATGACGCGCAACTCGCCGGTGGGCTTGTGCTTCACCGTGTAGATGATGCCCGAGCTGCCGGAGCCGAGCTGCTGGAAGTTCTCGTACTCGGTGAGGAAGGGGGTCTCGGCGGGTCCGGCGGGCTTGAAGAGTCCACCGACAAGTCGATCCAGGAGCCCCATGCGCGGCGATCCTCCAGGCTGTGGAACGCGGGTGCGGCAGGGAAGGCGGCGCGACGGCCGACGGCGGCGTGGACGCGAAGCGCGTGGCGGTACTACCGACCGTCCTTCAGCCGCAGCGCCAGATGGGTGGGCAGTTCCTTGGTCGCCGCGATCTTCTTCATCGTGGTCTTGAAGTCGTAGTCCACGCGGCGGAAGGTCACGGTGTCGCCCTCGTAGACCACGTAGCAGGCGCGGTTGTCCCGATCCCGCGATTGACCGACCGAGCCCACGTTGACCACGCACTTCCGGCCCGGCGGGATCTTGTAGACGTTGTTCATCATCTTGGGAAAGAGGAAGCGCCCCTCGTCGTTGAAAATCCCGGGCTCGTGGGTGTGACCGCAGAAGCAGATCCGCTCGAGCATCGAGAAGATCTCTTCCATCTTTTCGGAGTCGTGAACGTCGGCGGGGCGGATGTACTCGCGGGTGGGCATGCGCGGCGAACCGTGCACGTACAGGCACCCGTCCTCCTCGTAGCGATCGGTGAGATCCCCGAGGAAGTTCCACAGGCTGTGGTTGGCGGTCTTGTCCTGGCTCTTGGAGTTGAGCTGCCCGCGGGTCCACTCGATCGACTGGGCGGCCTCGAGGTTGAAGTCGGTGGCGAGGAAGAGCAGCGCGTCTTCGTGGTTGCCGCGGATCGACCAGCGGAATTCCTTCATGTGCCCGATGCATTCGCGCGGGTTCGGCCCGTAGCCGACCACGTCGCCCAGGCACGCGATATCGGTGATCCCCTGCGCGTCGATGTCGCGCAGCACGGCTTCCAGGGCCTCGATATTGGCGTGGACGTCGGAGATGATTGCTCGTGCGGCCATGGCGTATCCAACAAGCCTGCGGCCCCGCACAGCCGTGCGGAGCTCGCTCGAAGGTCCTCGTGGGGAGGGCAAAAGACCCTGCGGGTCGGACGTTGCGATGCTAGCACGCGTCCCGGTCAAAATCAACTTCTTTCGGGCTTGACCTGCTCCGGATTTCGCCCTAAGATACCGCCCTTTCCAGGATTGCTGCATGCTGCGAAAACTGCTCTTCCTGCTCCTCGGGCTCGGCCTGCCGGCGGCCGTCGGCCTCGCCGCGTGGAGCGCGGGCCGCGCCCTGCCGCCGACCGTGCAGGTGGTCCGCCCCCGCCCGTCGCCGCTCGCCACCACCCTGGTCGCGCAGGGCCGCATGGAGTCGGTCACCGACGCCACCGTGCGCGCCCGCGTCGAGGGCCTCGTCCTCACCCTCGCGGTCGATCAGGGAGATGCCGTACGCCTCGGCCAGGAGCTCCTGCGCTTCGACGTCGAGGACGCCGCCAACCGCCTGGCCCAGTCCGACGACCGGCTCCTCCTCGCCCGCGCCGAGCTGAAGGATGCCGAACGCGAGCTGCGCCAGGCGCGTTCGCTCGTCGGCGTCGCCTCGGAGTCGCAGGCGCGGCTCGACGCCTCCGACATCCGGCGCGAGAAGGCCGCCCTCTCGGTCACGCTGGCCGAGCGCGAAGTCGCCCTGACGCGCACCCACCTCGGCAAGCTCTCCTGCCTCGCGCCCCAGGCCGGCGTCGTGCTCGAAAAACTGGTGGAGGCCGGCCAGTGGGTCACCCCCGGCCAGCCCCTCTTCAAGGTCGCGGACACGCTCCGCCTCAAGGTCGCCGTCCACGTGGACGAGGCCGACGCGCCCGCCGTTCGGCGCGACCTTCCCTGCACCGTCTCCTGCGACTCCCTCCCGGGCGAGACCTTTCCGGCGCACGTGACCAAAATTTCCCCGGTCGCACGCATCGAGCGCGACGCCACCGTCGTGGTCGTGACCTCCGAGCTGACCGTGCCGACCGACCGCCTCAAGATCGGCAACCAGGTGGACGTGCGCATCGTCACGCACGAACGCGGTCAGGTGCTCGCCGTGCCGGTCGAAGCCATCCGCACGGGCAAGGACGGGCGCTTTGCGTGGGTGGTCGAGGGCGACCTGCTCCGCACCCGGCCGCTCAAGATCGGCCTGGCGAACGCCGAGCTGGCCGAGGTCCTGGAGGGCGTCACGCCGGACGACCGCGTGGTGGTCTCCCTCGGTCTGGAGCTCGTGGCCGGCGAGCGCGTCTCCCCCGTGGACCGGAAGTAGCGCGCCGTGCCGCCGCTCGACGCCGCCCCGGCGCCCGCCATCGCCCCGCCGCAGGCCCCGGTGATCTCCCTACTCGATGCCGAGAAGGTCTACCAGACGGGGGAAGTCCCGGTGGCGGCCCTGGCGGGAGTCACGCTCGACGTCGCGCCGGGCGAGTTCATCGCGATCATGGGCCAGTCGGGTTCGGGCAAGTCCACGCTGCTGTCGGTCGTCGGCTGCCTGACCGGCCTGACCGGGGGCAGCTACCGGTTCGACGGCGAGGACATGAGCCGGGCCGGGCGCAACCGGCTGGCGGAGGTGCGCAATCGCAAGATCGGCTTCGTGTTTCAGCAGTTCAACCTGCTGCCGCGCCTCGACGCGCTGGCCAATGTCGAAGTGCCGCTCGTCTACTCGGGGATCGCCCCGGCGGAGCGGCGCACGCGCGCCCGGGCCGAGCTGGAGGCGCTCGGTCTCGGCCGCCGGCTCGGGCACTTCCCCAACCAGCTCTCCGGCGGCGAGCAGCAGCGGGTCGCGATCGCGCGCGCGCTGTGCGGCCGGCCGCGCGTGCTCCTGGCCGACGAGCCGACCGGCAATCTCGACAGCAAGAGCGGCACGGAGGTCATGGAGATCTTCGACCGCCTGCACGCCCAGGGCATTACCCTGGTGATGGTGACGCACGACGAGGAGAAGGCCCGGCGCGCCGACCGGATCGTGCGCGTGCGCGACGGACGAGTTGACCGGGCTGTGGTCTAGAGTGGGTCGAAGGGCCACAAAGGACGACGGGAACACGAAGGGCCACCAAGCGAAAAGCACGAAGGGCCACCAAGGGGCCGGGACGGGCAGCGCGGCGTGACGGCGCCGGCGCGAACCCTCGCCCGGCCGCGCGGCCCGTCCCGGCCCCCGCCTTCGTGGTCCTTCGT
>JACRIP010000650.1 GCA_016220045.1 Planctomycetota bacterium | reverse complement strand
TCCCCCGCCCCCGTCCCGCACGCGTCGGACTCCCGACTGTAGATCGGGCAAATTCCCTATCTCCCCCGCACCCAGTCGATTGACTCGGCTCCCCCACCGCACTATAATCGCGGCGGTGCCTCTGCGCCCTCGCCCGCCCCCCTTCCCTCCGGAGCTCCGCATGTCCCGTATCCTGGTGATCGACGACGAGCCGGCCATCCGCGAATCGCTGCGGACGTTGCTGGCCTACGAGAAGTACGAGGTCTCCCTCGCCGAGAATGCGCACGCCGGGCTGGCGGCGCTCGGCCGCGAGGAGGTGCAGGCCGCGCTGCTCGACATCAAGATGCCCGGCGGCATGGACGGCATGGAGTGCCTGCTCAAAATCAGGGAAGGGTGGCCGGAAGTGCCGGTGATCATGATCTCCGCGCACGGCACCGTGGCCACCGCGGTCGAAGCCACCCACAAGGGCGCGTTCGATTTCATCGAGAAGCCGCTCGACCGCGACCGCCTGCTGCTCGCCTTGCGCAACGCCCTGTCGCAGGGCACCCTCTCGCGCGAGAACCGCCACCTGCGCGACCGCATTCGCAGCCAGACCCAGATCCTCGGCGAGAGCCCGGGCATTCGCCGCGTGCGCGAGCTGATCCGCCGCGTCGCGGGCACCGACGCGCGCGTGCTCATCACCGGCGACAATGGCACCGGCAAGGAGCTGGTCGCCCGCTCCATCCACGAGCAGAGCGCGCGCGCCGCCGGGCCTTTCGTCGACATCAATTGCGCCGCCCTCCCCGCCGAGTTGATCGAGAGCGAACTCTTCGGCCACGAGGAAGGCTCCTTCACCGGCGCCTCCTCGCGACGCATCGGCAAGTTCGAGGCGGCGAAGGGCGGCACGCTCTTCATGGACGAAATCGGGGACATGCCGCTCCCGGCGCAGGCTAAGGTGTTGCGCGTGCTCGAGGAAAACGTCGTGCAGCGCGTGGGCGGCAACCGGACGATTCCGGAGGACGTGCGCGTGGAGGCGGCGACCAACAAGAATGTCGCGGAGATGATCGCCGCGCGCACCTTTCGCGAGGATCTCTACTTCCGTCTCAACGTCTTCCCGATTCAGGTACCTCCCCTACGCGACCGCCGGGAGGACCTGGCGCTGCTCGCGAGCCACTTCCTGGCCCTGGCCGTTCGACGCAACAGCTTGTCGGAAAAGAAGTTAAGCGAGGCGGCCGCGGCGCGCCTGACCGGGTACGGCTGGCCCGGAAACGTCCGCGAGCTGCGCAACCTGATGGAGCGGCTGGCGATCGTGGCGGATGCCGACGTGATCGCGCCCGCCGAGATCGAGGCGTTGCTGCAACCGACGCGCGCCGCCGCCGGCGCGACCCAGGATCCCTTCAGCACCTGCCGGACGTACGAGGAATTCAAGGAGACGTCGGAGCGGATGTTCATCGAACTCAAGCTGCGCGCGAACGACTGGAACGTGTCGCGGACGGCGGAGGAAATGGACATGCCGCGCAGCAATCTCTACAAGAAGCTGGAGAAGTACGGCCTGAAGTGAGGGGCCCGCAAGGCGCGTCGGCGTCGCGACCGGGATCAAGCTGTCCGCCGGAGTGGCCACTCGGGCGCGCACCCACCCCGCACGCCGATCCACAACCCGTTTCTGCCACGTAGATTATGTCGCAGGCGAGAATTCGGACAGAGGTTTGCTACTTCCGCCCCAAATGACGTTGATCCGCTGTGCTGACGATGCCGGTTGAGAGTTTCGCCATGTTCCGCGTGAGCAGAAGTTTGCGTCGCCTCGCCCTGCTCCCGCTCTGGCTGCTGGTGATGCTCCCCTGCGCGGCGCAGGACGAACCGGACGAGGGCGCCAAGCGGGTGATTCAGCAGGTGGCTGGCGCCTGGCAGGGGGAAAGCGTCGCCGGGGTGCTGAGCGCCTTTCCGACGGCCGAGGAGGGGAAGGTCTACCTGGGTCTGGGATCGGCCGCCGGAACGTTCTCGCGCGATCAGGCGGCGGGCGTGCTCCGGAACTACTTTGCGGAGACCACCGTCGAGGGGGTGCGCTTGCTGAAGTGGACGGGGCGGAGTGGGGCGAAGTTCGACTACCGCTACCGGGATGCGAGCGGGAATTCGGTCAGCGGCATGCTGTTGATCGAGGTGCAGGTGGTGAATCGCCGCTGGGTCTTGCGGTCGGTCATGGTCAACTGAACGCGCGGGAAAGGGGGGCGCGCGGGGGAGAGTCCGCAAGGGCGGCCCCCCTCCCCCGCCCCCACCTCACCGTTCCAGCAACCCGATGATGCGACTCAAATCCTGGTTTGAGTAGTACTCCACCTCGATGACGCCCTTCCCCTTTCCCGCCCGCAGGTGGACCTGCGTTCCGAGGGCCTTGCGCAGCCGGTCCTCGAGCTCCGCCACATTGGGATCGCGCCCTTTGGACGCGCTACGCTTCGCCGGATGCGTGCGTTTGGCCCCGGCGACCGCCGCTTCCAGCCGCCGCACGGACATGCCTTCGTCCTGAATGCGCCGGCAGAGCGCCAGCATCGCCGGCGCGTCTTCCATTCCCACCAGGGCGCGGGCGTGCCCCATGCTCAACGTTCCACGTGAAACAAATTCCTGTACCGCGGCCGGCAGGTCGAGCAGGCGAATGAAGTTCGCCACGGTCGAGCGGTCCATCCCCATCCGCTGGGCGACCTCTTCCTGAGTCAGCGCAAACAGCTTCATGAACTGCGCAAAGGCCTTCGCCTTCTCCAGCGGATTCAGATCCTCCCGCTGGACATTCTCGACCAGCGCCGCGCCCAGCGTGTCCCGGTCGCTCATCTCCTTGACGACAATCGGCACCGCACTCAAGCCGAGCGCCTTGCACGCCCGCCACCGGCGCTCCCCCGCGACGATTTCATAGCCCGACTCCGTCTTGCGCACCAGGATCGGCTGCAGCACGCCTTGTTCTTTGATCGACGCGGCCAGCGTCTCGATACTCGCGGTATCGAAGACCGAGCGCGGCTGAAACCGATTGGGGCGCAGGTCGTCCGGGTGCACCGAGAGGATCTCTCGCCCCGCGGCCGGGGCGGGCGTGCTTTCGCCGAGCAAGAAGTCCAGGCCTTTCCCCAGCCGACGCTCCTTCATGACGCAAGCACCTCTTTTGCAAGCCGGACGTAGCCGACCGCCCCGCGGGAGGTCGGATCATAGGCCAAGATCGATTGCCCCAGCGTCGCCGCTTCGCAGAGGGCGATGTCGCGCGGGATCACGGTTTGGAAGACCTCCCGCGGGTGACGTTGGCGCAGCTCGCGGACCAAGTCGTGGGTAAGCGCGAGCTCGTGGTCGAACATCGTGCAGAGAATGCCGCGGACGCGCGGGACGCCGCCCCGCTCGGACTGGAGTGGTCGCAGCGTCGCCAGCAGGTGATCGAGCGCGTCCAGGGCGAAGGTCTCACACTGGACCGGCACAATGAGCGAGTCGGCGGCGTGCAGCGCCAGCGTGGCCAGCCACCCCTGGCTGGGGGGGCAATCAAGGAGCACGAAATCGTAGCCGAGCGCGCCGGCCGTCAGGGCAGTGGCCAAGGCCGTCGGCCGGTCGGCCAGGGGGACCGCCCGGCGCTCGATCTCCGCCAAGCCCGCCCCGCCCCACAGCAGATCCAGACGCTCCCAGGCGGTCCGCACGACCAGCGCGCCGAAGGCATGCGTCCCTTGCAGGATTTCGAGCACGCCCGCGTCCGCCGGCTTGTCGACGCCGAGGGCGCGGGTGGCGTTGGCCTGCGGATCGAGATCCACGACCAGGCAGCGGCGCCCGGCGGCGGCGAGACAGGCGGCGAGGTTCACGGTGGTCGTCGTCTTGCCGACCCCGCCCTTCTGATTCGAAATGGCGACGATCTGCTGCATGCGCTTCCCTGTCCCTCCGGTGTCGGGCCCCTCCGCGATTATCGGTCGGCGGGCGGATTATAGCCCGGCGCTGCTTGTGCCGCAATGCAAATCCATCGCCGGCGGCGCCGCCCGCCATCGCGCCCGTCGCACCCGCATCTTCCCCCTCCCCCGCCGCAGCTTCGCCCGCCATCGCGCCCGTCGCACCCGCCTCTTCCCCCTCCCCCGCCGCAGCGGGGGAGGGCCGGGGTGGGGGGATGTGGCATAACCCGCGCGCTCCGCAAGCTCTCCTCCCCCGCGCCCTTTCCCCGCGCTCCTCCGCCGCTAGGGCATTCACCCTACTCCCGCCCAAAGCGCCCAAGAAATGTGTTGATTCGGCGCGGGCGCGTGATAAGATTGGAGTTTTCATACCACCCCCCGTGGACCCGTTGAACGGACTCTATGGGCCGCGTATTGATCATTGCCGGGACCACCTATCGCGAGGCGGGCCGGCAGCCGATCCTCTACATCCTGGCCGGCTTTTTCGCCGTCCTCATCTATCTCGCCCGCTGGTTTACGCTCTTCGCCTTCCACGTGCGCGAAGAGCAGAACATGATCCGCGAGATGGGCGTGGCCTCGCTGACGGTCTGCGGACTGTTTGCCGCGATTATGCTCGCGGCGTTGGCCGTGACCTCCGAGGTGGAGAAGCTGACCACGCTCACGATCCTCTCCAAACCGGTGCGCCGTTCGGAGTTCCTGCTGGGGAAGTACCTCGGCATTCTCTGGGTCGTGTTCCTGTGCATCGTCTTCCTTTCCCTGATCCTGGTCTGGACGCTCTGGGAAAAGGAGGGAGAGCGCAAGTTTGAGCGCGCCCTGGACCTCGACCAGCAGTACAGTTGGCACAAGGAGGATCACCCGGACGATCCGTATGCCGTGCCCGCCAACCTGCAGGCGGAGGAGTTCCCGCGGCTGGGCGAATGGCTGCCCTTCCTCTTCGCCGCGCGCGCGCCGGACGAGCCGGCCTATCGCTTCCGCGTGCCCTTCACCGCTCCCTGCGCGATCCCGCACGGGGCCTGGCACGAACTGGAGGAGTTCTTCGGCGTCCGCATGGTCGACTTGGCGAGCGCCGTCCTCCTGGCGTTCATCCAGATCGCGATCCTGGGGGCGTTCGCCGTCGGCGTGTCCCCGCACGTACCGCTGGTGGTGAACGGCAGCATCTGCCTCTGCGTCTTCGTGATCGGGCACCTGAGCACCTACGCGCACGACGTCGCGCGGACCGGCGGCGCGTTCGCGCGCATTCTCGGGGAAACGCTCTACGCCGTGGTGCCCAACCTCTCGCTGTTCAACGCCTCGAGCCTGCTCGCCGTCGGCAGCGCCATTCCCGGGCGCTATGTCGCGTGCGCCGGGCTCTACGGGCTTCTCTACCTCTCCGCGGTCCTGACCGTCGCCATGGCGATCTTCTCCCGCAAGGAAGTCCGGTAGTCGCGTTCTTCCCGACCCCCTCTACGACCCCGTTTGGGAGCGGCCTGTGCGGTACGCCGTCCTCGCCGATGTCCACGCCAACCTCGAGGCGCTCGAAGCGGTGCTCGAGGAGATCCAGAAGGAGAAGATCGACAAGATCGTCTGCCTGGGCGACGTTGTCGGCTACGGTGCAAACCCTACGGAATGCATCGCCAAGCTGCGCTCGCTCAACACCTGCGTCGTCGCGGGCAACCACGACTTCGCGACGATCGACAAGCTCAACGTCGACTTCTTCAATTCCTACGCCCGCGAGGCCGCGCTCTGGACGCGCAAGGTGCTGACCAAGGAGGACGCGGCCTATCTCGGGACGCTCAAGCTGGTCGACACGGTGGACAACTTCATGCTCGTGCACTCGACCCTGTATTCACCGGAGCTCTTCGAGTACATCCAGACCAGCTACGACGCGCACCTGAGTTTCAGCAACATGGCGACGCCGCTGTGTTTCCTGGGACATTCGCACGTGCCGGTGACCTTCATCCAGAAGCGGATGGTGACCTTCACGATGGAGCCGAAGGTCAAGCTGGACGCGAACTCGAAGACGATGGTGAACGTAGGGAGCGTGGGGCAGCCGCGCGACGAGAATCCGGAGGCGGCGTTCGCGATCTACGACAGCGACGACAACATGATCTGGATCCGGCGGGTGAAGTACGACATCGAGAAGGCGGCGCGCAAGATCATCAAGGCGGGGCTGCCGGAGATCCTGGCGGAGCGGCTGCGCTACGGGCGGTAGGGGAGGGGCGGGGCGATGACGAGCGGCGGCCGGGAGGAGGGCGCGGCCGCGGTGGGGGAGCGGAGCGGGCTCCGATGCCGGGTGTCTAGCGTAGTAGCGCGATACCCCGGAGCAGAGCGACGCCAACCAGAAGCCAGGCTACGCGGCCGAGCGCCGGGAGCGGGCGCAGCCCCAGCCTGCGTTGCAGCAGGGCGTGGAGCGCAGGGACCGCCATCACCCCGCACAGTCCAGACTGGAGCAGCGGGAGGGCGACGATGTCGGAGCGCCAATAGTCTGCCGACGTCACCGCAACCGCGCCGAGCATCGCGCCTTCGCTCAGGATCAGGGCGTTCCAGAAGGCGCTTGCTCGGGTGGTGGCGGCGAGCGCACAGCCCAGGAGCAAGGCGGGCAGGAGACACCAGGCGGCCAGCATGGTCGCATCGGGGAATGCGGAAGGGCCGCCGAGGGACGATCCACTGTCAACATCGCAGACATACGCCCAGCGCGCAAGCACCATCCCCATCCACCAATTCACCCCCAGATCCAACTCCTCCGCCCGCCCGGCACCGGGGCTGAGATCGGGAGGTCGATCCCTCAGCGCGCCGAGACTGACGAGCAGCGCCGCGGCGAATGAGAGCACCATCGGGAAGACGGTCCCTCGGAATCGAGCCGTCACGACGAAGGCACTCGCCGCCAGGCCCACGCTTGCCAACGCGACGCCACCGCGCCGAAGGAGGTCCCCGTCGATCGGCCGGGGTTGACGGCGGAGCACCGGCAGGAGGAGCGGCAGCGCAGTGCCGCACGCAACCAGGGCGATCGTGCTGACGGAGTCCTCCAGCACCGCCCCGGGGAACGGCTGACTCAGAGCGCGCGCCAGGACCAGTCCGATCGCGAAGGCAGCGCCCGGCCAGAGCGCTTCGCCCGTGGAAGCACAACCGGTCGCCAGCAACGGCGCTGCGCCGAGCAAGCCGACGAACACGGCCCAGTGTTTGACCTCACTCAGTGCGCCAGACCCCGGCCGCGCAGAACCGAGGACGCCCAACGCGACGCCCCCGCCGAAGGCGAGTGCGCTGAGGAGCCCGAGCGTCGAGCGAGCCCTCCAACCCTCGCAACGCCCACGCTCGATCCAGGCCCCGAAGAGCAGCGGCGCGGCCGCGCCGGCAAGGTGGGCGGTGGTCCACGGTTCCGCTGGCCCGCGCTGAAACCACGTCGGGAGAATCGCGACTCCGATCGCGAGTTCGATCAGCGAAAGTCGCCCCAGGATCCCGGGAATCGCCCGTCCCCCGGCCCACGCGCGCGCCGCCGCGCGTCCCAGGGTCCGGCACACCCAGGAGACGAGCGGCGCGGCCAGGGCCGCGATCGCCCCGGCCACCAGCATGATGCGCTCGGCCGGCGGATTGCCGCCGCGCCCCAGTCCGGTCCTCAGGGCCAACCCGTAGGTGGCCGCCAGCCACAGCGCGAGCACCGGCCAGGTCGCCTCGCCCGGTCGGCGGGCCGCCGCCGCCAGCGCCACGCTCCCCGCGGTCATCAGGGCGATCACCGCGAGCGTCGCCGGAGCCACCGCCGCGCGCGATTCCGGCGGGTACTGGTCGGCCGCCACCGCGCCCCACGCGCCGCCGGCGAGCAGCGCGACCACCGGCCACACCCGCGGCCGGCGCGCCGGGCGCTCGGCCGCCGGCAACCGGTCGCAGGCGAGCAGGACCCCGACCAGCGGCAGGCCCAGGCTCGCCAGCAGGGCCCACTCGAGCGCAAACGACCACAAGTACCCCGGCCCCGCGCACACGCACCCCGCCGCGGCCAGCGCGCCCGCGACCAGCACGGCGTCTACGGCGCTCGCCCGATCAGTAGCCGGCGTCGCTCCCGGGTTCGCCGCGTTCTTCGCCATCGCTGCCTCGCCGCGCCAGCTCGAGCCCATCCACGGCCGCGGTGCCCCTACCTACCGGTAGCTGCACCGCCTCCGCGCGCCTGCGCCTCTCACGCCGGGTTTGCGTCGGAGCCGGCCCGGCACTAGAATGCCCGGCGGCGGGCCCGACGAATTCCCTCCCCCCATGCTACGCGGTTCCGGCCGATTCGACAACGGGTTCTCCGCGCCGCCGCGGGCGGGCGGAGGCTCCGGGCGCCACGCGAGCCGCAGCCGCCGCCGTCATGGTGGGGTGGGAACCGGAGCTCGACACGGAAACGGAACAACCACCCGAAGATGGTCTGGACTCCGACCCAGAGCCGTACCTGCGCCCGCCACCGGGAATCGCGCAGGGGCGGGCCTTGGCCTGTCCCCCGTAGCCGGAGGCGGAGGGGGATGCCCGCCCCGCATGCGCGCGAACTTTGCATGCGGGAGCGAGGGCGCCCACAAGGGTCGCCCCGACGACGAATTCGTCGATGGCGGCCGACTCTAGCCTGGCTTCGGGTCGTTGAAACGGGAAGGTGAGCGTGAGTACGCACGTCAGCCAGGACACGAGAGGCGGGACCGGGGCGCCCGCCGACGCGGCAGCGGCAGCAGCGGCAGCGGCGACCGGGCCGGAAGCGGAGGAGCCGGGCGTGGCCGAACGCCTGCGCGCCGGGGCTCGGTATTTTACCGTAGGCATCCTCCTGCTCGCCGGCGCGGGTGGCGCCGCCTGGCTCGCCTGGGACCGCGACTCCCGCCGCGAATTGGACGCCGCGCTCGCCGCGGTGCGCGCCGCCGGCCTGGACGACCCGTCCGACGACGACCCGCAGGCACACCTGCCGCCGGAACAGAACGCGGCAACGCTCTACCTGGAGGCGTGCGCGCGCCTCCCCGACCGTGATTCCTCCACCTGGCTGCGCCTCCGTCTCCTCGTGGAGCGCGGCGCCAACGATCTTGACGGGGCCGAGCTGCGGGAGCTGCGCCGACTCCTGGAGTCCGCACCGCTCGCCGAGGATTTGCTCGCGGCGGCCCGCACCCGCGAACGGTGCGAGTTTACCTTCCACGCGGATTGCTTCCCGGACTGGCGCTGCCGCGCGGAACGGCTCGACAAACTCCAGATACTCCTGGCGGCGCACGGCGCCATCGCGGCGCGTGAGGGTCACCACACGCTCGCGCTGGTTCGCTTCCGCGAGGCCGCCCGCTTGCTGCGGGCGCTGGGGACGCGTCCCTGCCCGACCAGCAGAGCACTGTGGTCGGCGGCCGCGCTGCTGCTCGCTCGCCTGCTCCAGTATCAGGCACCTGCGGCGTGGGAGGAGTCGGAGTGGCAGTCGTTACTCGACCTCCTCCCCCCCGAGGACGCGCTCGTCCGCTGGGTCGATCGCGCCCTGCGCGTGCGCGTGAGCGATCTCGTGAGACGACTGGAAGGGGGAGAGTCCCCGCTGCTGCCGTCGGACACCTCTGCCGGAGACCTGCTCCGCACCGGCCCGCTGGGAATCCTGCGCGAGGCTCTGGGACGCCCGCGTGCCCGTCTGGTCGCCGCGTTCGCCTTGCGCTCGTGGCAGGCCGAGGCCGCCGACGGCTGGCTGCTTGCCCTACCCAGGGCGGACGCCCGCTCGCTTGAAGGCGACCGGCGAGCCCTCTTCCAACGCTGGCGTTCCCTCCTTGGGCCTGCCTCGGAGGGACTGCAGATTCGCCCGGGAGACCTGGAAGCCTATTCGCGTCTTGCCCTCGTGCGCGCCGGAGTGATGTGCGAGATTCAACGGTGTCAAACCTGGAGTTACCCGCAGGCGGTACCGTCCGTCAACTTGCCCTACGACTGGGACCTCGAACTGGACCTGGGCCGATCGCTCCTCCGGCTGAGGAACCCGCGGGGCGATCGCCATGCATGGGCTCTACGATATCCACCCTAGCTACCCGTCAACCGCGGAGCCGGCGGTGCGGGCACCAGGTCTGCCGCCACCAGCGGGTGCACCCCCTTAAGAGAGGAGCAGGGCCGCGAGCAGCATTGCGCTCGCGACCAGGAGGCCCCCGGCCAGTCCGAGCCCGGGCCGCGGACGCAGGCGAAACCTGCGCTGCACTCGTGCCCACACGATGGGGAAGAGGAAGACCCCGACCAGCAGGCACGGCAGCAGATGAGTGTCGACCCACGGGTCGCTCCAACTCCCGCGCGCCTGGAGCGCTCCCAGCATGACCCCCTCCCCCAGAAGCAGCAAGTTCCAGAACACGACGCCGGGGCTCGCGGCGGAGAGCGCGCAGGACAGGAAAAGCGCGGGCAGGAGAATCCACGCGGCGAGGGTTGATGCCTCCACGGCCAGGAAGGGCGGGCCCAACGGCTCAAGTCGGTTCGCGTCGCAAATGTACACCCAGGGGGGAAAAGCCAGCCCGAGGAGCCAGTACCCGCCCAGCGACAGTTCGTCGATGCCGTGGTTCCTCGGGTTGAGTTCCGCGCGACGCTCCACCAGCGCCCCGAGGCCGGCAAGCAGCGCGGCGGCGAGGGGCAGGATGAGGAGAGGAGTACCTCTGAACAGGCCCAGGGCAACGAATGCGCCCGCCGCAAGCCCCAGGCTGGCCAGGACGATGCCGCCCCTGCGAAACAGGTTCCAGTCCGGCGGTCGCGGGGCGCAGCGGAGTCCCGGCGCGAGCAGCGGCAGTGCAGTGACGCACGCGATCACCGCCGCCAGGCTCCCGGCGCTCGGGAGCGCCGCTTTTCCGTGCAGCTCCATGAGGTTGTACGCCAGCGCGATTCCGACCGCGCAGGCCGCGTTGGGCCAGAGGGCCTCGCCGATCGTCGCGCACCCGGCGGAAAGGAGCGGAACCGTGGAGAGCAGGCCAAAGAGCGCGACGGCCTGAATGGACGAGTTCACGTAGGCCGGAGGCACTAGACCAGAGCCGAACGCGCCCAGGACGAGGCCCGCCCCGAGACCCGCCGCGCTGCGAGGCGCAAGCGCCAGGTGCGACCCTGGGCCTTCCCGCCCGCGCCGCTCCCTCCAGGCTCCGACGAGGAGGGGCGCGGCGGCGGCGGCGAGGAGCAACGGGCTCCACCGTGCCGGGATCGGCGCGGGAAGCCACGCCGGGAGAAAGGCGAGTCCGAGCGCGAGCCCGACGAAGCCGAGCCGCTTCACGCCCTCGGCCATCGCCCGTCCCCCGGCCCACGCGCGCGCCGCCGCGCGTCCCAGGGTCCGGCACACCCAGGAGACGAGCGGCGCGGCCAGGGCCGCGATCGCCCCGGCCACCAGCAGGATGCGTTCGGCCGGCGGGTCGCCGCCGCGCCCCAGTCCGGTCCTCAGGGTCAACCCGTAGGTGGCCGCCAGCCAC
>JACRIP010000645.1 GCA_016220045.1 Planctomycetota bacterium | reverse complement strand
GGTCGTGGGCGCACGTCGGCGGGCAAGGTGCCTCGGGGCGAGCGGACCCGGCATACGCTGTTCCACGTAGGGGCGCGTCACGACGCGCCCCTACGGCCAGGTCAGGAGAACGAGGATGCGGCCAGGTGCACGTACGGACAGGCGCCCCGGCGGATCGCCCCCCTTGCTTTTCTCCCGGACTGCGTGTAGACTCAGGGTTTCGCGTCCGTGGATTGGCCCGCCGCAGAGGATGAGAGCAGCACCCAGGAGGTTTCCGCCATGCCGACCTACGACTACGAATGCGGTCGTTGCGAGCACCGGTTTGAGAAGTACCAGGGGATCAACGACCCCGCGGTCCGCAAGTGTCCGAAGTGCGGTCGGCTCTCGGTGAAGCGTCTGGTCGGGGCCGGCGCGGCCCTCCTCTTCAAGGGCAGCGGCTTCTACATCACCGACTACCGCAGCAAGGACTACCAGGCGAAGGCCAAGGCCGACTCCTCGGCGGCCGCCGGTTCCTCCTCCGCCACTCCGGCCGCGTCGCCCGCGCCCGCGAGTGCGGCGAAGACCCCGGCTGCGGCGACCGCCGCCGCCGCCAAGTAGCCACCCGCTCCTCGCGAAAAAAAAGAAGCCGCCTGGCCCGCTGCGACGCGGACCCTGCGGCTTCTGGTGTATCCGGGGCGCGACTCCTACCCGCTGCTCCCGCCACCGGCCCCCCGGCTCCGCTCCAGGGCCCGCGCCGCGAGCGCAACGCGCAGCAGGCTGGTCCCCGCGCCGAGCACGATCAGCGTCAGGAAGAGCGCCACGCCGGCCTCGATCACCCACCCCTGGTTCAGAAAGTGCACACAAAAGCCCGCGATGGCGGCCCCGCCCAGGGTCAGGAGCACGCCCAGCACTTCGCGCCACCAGATCTGCATCGTGGCATACCCTTTCGCCTCGTCGATCCGGAAAATACCGTAGGAACTAGATCCGCTTCGCCGCGCGCCGCGCCACGACCTGCCACAGGCCGCGGTGTACCTGCCAGAGCTGATCGTCCAGGAAGCACGCGGCGGAAGTGCGGTCGAGGGAGAGGAAGCGGGCAAGGGCGAAGAGCCGGCTGCCGACCAGGAAGCCGAGGCCCGCGGCGCAAAACACGCCCGCCGCGCGGGTCAGCATCGGCGGGAAGTTCCAGGCGGCGGGCGCGTAGGCCAGCCGGCTCGCCGCCTCGTGGAGCCCGGCCAGGAGGAGCGCGACCAGCGCCGTCCGCACCACCAGGCCCACCAGCATGCCCGTGGCTTCCGCCTCCGGCCGTCCGCCGGGCAAAGTGATTTCGAAGGCGGTCCGCTGCTTCAGGTCAGTTCCCGAGCTGAGAAACTGATGCTGGCAGGAGGCCAGCAGGTAGAGCAGCGCCAGCGCCAGCAGCTCCCGGTCGGCGAAGGGCTCGAGTCCTCCCGCCGGCACCGCCCACACCGCGTCCCGCCCGAGGGCCTGGAGCGCCGGCAGGTGATAGCGCAGCTCGGTCGCGCACCAGACGCCGAGGAAGAGCACCGGTCCGGTGCGCAGCCGCAGCGCCAGGCCGACGACCAGGCACAGGAAGAGGGCCGCCGGCAGCGCATCGCCGGAAAACGGCGGGATGCGGTCGATCATGCCCAGCCCCGCCACCAGGGCAATCCCGGCCCACAGCCGGCGCGTGCGCACTCCGGCGGGGGGCGGGGGGGGCGTGGTCTCAACCATCATCGCGGAACGCTCCACCGTCGGAGGCACCTCAGGAGGTTTGGGAGTTTCGAGGTTTTGGGGTTTGGAGGTTTGGAGGTTTGGAGGTTTGGAGGTTTGGAGGTTTGGAGGCGCGCGTTGAAGGGACTCGGCCTGGGGACCTCCTCAGAACGAGCACCTACCTCTCGTTCGGGCAACCGGCGGGACGCGGCCGAGGAGTGTTGCCCTGTGTTCACGTGCGTTCGTAGTTCCGCCTTCAGGCGGAACGAAGGGCCCCGGGCGTTTCGTGCGTGCGCCTGAGTCGGAGGTTCGGCGGTCGCCGGTCGTGCGTCAGGTTGATGCCTGGCGACGTCGCCACGCTTCGGGTTCCCCGGCTACGCCCCCACTCGCCCGCCGGCATCATTCTACATTCTTCAATCTCCATTCTTCAATGCGTCCGCGTCCCCACCGCAGCTCCGCTCGCCTACGGGCGCCGCACCCCTACGTCATCACGCCCTGATTGAGGCGCAAACGCGTCACCAGCCGCAACAGCCGCGCCAGCGCCTCGGGCGCGCGCACGGTCGCGAAGGGCAGCCCGGCGCCGAGGAAGCGCGCCCGCACCTCCTCCTGCCCGCGCACGTAGCGCTGGTAGGTCAGGCGATCGAGCAGTTCCAGCGGGTCCGCGCTTCCGCCCGCGCCGAAGGGGCCCGTGAGGATGCGGGTGCGCGTGCCGAGGCCCGGCGCCGCGTCCGGCTCGGGAAAGTACTCGGCCAGCCACGGCGAGAGCGCGAGCACCGCGTGGTGCTTCTGGCGCGCCAGCCGCAGCGCCTCGATCACCGGGTCGAGCCGGTCCGCCAGCCCCGCAAAGTCGACCAGCAGCACGAAAAGCTCGTTGTCCCGCGCGCGCCCGACCGCATACCGGAGGCTGCGCTCCAGCACCGCCAGCTTTCCCGCCGTGCGCTCCCCGAGCGCCAGCACCTCCTCGGAGAAGCCGCGCGCGAGCCGCAGCCCTTCCACCATCGCAAAGCGGGCGAGCAGCCCTGCCAGCGCCTCCGGCCGCGCCAGACAGTCCGCGACCACCTCCGGTCCTTCCCCGAGGTGCGACGCCGCCACCAGCGCGAGCCGCTTCACGCGCGTCGCCCGCGTGCCCTCAGGCCGCGAGCGCAGCGTGAAGAAGCCGCCCTCCGCGCGGTTGAACGGGGCCTCCCAGAGCAGCGGGAAGCGCACGCGCGCGTAGCTTTCGACGGCGCCCGTCAGGCCTTCCAGGTCGCCGATCGCCTGGCCGGGGGAGAGGTTGCCGTGTCGCGCCAGCAGGTCGAGGATCGACAGGAGCTGCGCCCGGCCGCGCCCCGGACGCACGACCTCCTCCCGCGCCTCGTCGACCAGGGTCAGGCCGACCCAGTCGCGGTTGGCGAGGGCCACGCGCGCGAATTCGCCCAGCATGTCGGTGGCGATCTCGAAGTGCGTGCGGTCGGTGCCGACGCGCATGCTCGCCGACCCGTCGAGAAAGAGCGTGATGCGCATCGGCACTTCGCTCTCGAAGACGCGCGTGATCAGTTCCTCGCGGCGCGCCGAGGGCCGCCAGGCGATCGTCTGCGGCGGGTCCCCGGGCACGTAGTCGCGCAGTTCCAGCAGTTCCGAGCCGGTCCCGCCCTTGCGATAGACGTGGATGCCGTGGTGGCGAAACTCGTTGTAGGACTTGACCAGGGCGGGCTGGTCCTTCCCCCCGGCTACCGGCGGGTAGATGCGCAGTTCGCCCGCCGTTTCGAGGAAGCGGTCGGCGAGGAAGAGCCCGCCCAGGCTGACCGCGCGGCACGCGACGCCGGGAAAGCGCGCATAGCCTACGCGTCGCGCCGTCGCCGTATAGGACCACGTGCGCGTCTCACGCGCCGCCAGCGCCAGGCGCCAGCGCTCCGGGCAGGAGCCGGCGGCCGGCGCCAGATGCGGCGGCACGATCTCGCGCACTTCCAGGTGCGGGAATCCGAACCAGGACCGGTTGACCAGCGTGATCGATACGGTGATCTCCTGGTCACGCCAGGCCGTGGGCAGGCAGGGGGGGCCGGCGAACTCGCGGCGGCAGGAGACCCGGTGATCGAAGGCCAGGAGGGCGACGTGGAAGAGCAGCCATTCGAGGAGCACCCAGGCGAGAATCGCCGCGCCCAGCGCCGGCAGCCGCGTCGGCAGCACCGCGCCGGAGAAGAGCATCGCCGCCGCGAGCAGAAGCAGCAGCTTCGCCATGCGGGTGAACATGCGGCTTCCTCTCCGGGCGCTCGGGTAGCCAGATTGCGCGGCTGCTCGCCGCGCTCGTACCCCGATCCGCCTTCAGCGGCGGTCGCGGATCGCCCGGCTTGGGCGGCGAACCAGGCGGAACCCGCGGTTTTGTAGGGGCGGGCCTTGTGCCCGCCCCCTGGTGGCATGGCCGACCACCGTTGCTGGGTCGGCCACGATGTGGCGGCCGCCAGGGTCGGCCCCTACACCGTGATTCTCGCCGGGCGCCGCGTGGGGGCGTGGGCGGGGGAGCGCACCTCCCCATCCCGGTCTACGCGCGCACCGCCGGCAGCTTGTCGAGAATGCCCTTGATCACCTCTTCCGGCCGCCGGCCGGCGATTTCCGCCTCCGGCTTGAGGATCAGGCGGTGGTTCAGCACCGGACCGACCATGCGCTTGACATCGTCGTGCGTAACGTAAGGTCTACCCTGCAGGAGTGCCCAGGCCTGCGCGGCCTTGAGCACGCACAGGGAGCCGCGCGGACTGATGCCCAGGAAGACGTCCTTGTGCTCGCGGCTGAGCCGCGCCAGCGAGGTGATGTACTCGTAGATTTCGGGCCGCGCCTCTACGAACTGCAGGTGGTGACGCCACGCCAGGAGCTCGGCCGGGACCGCCACCCCGCCCACCGGCGCCACGTCGCGCCCGTGCATCCGCAGGATCTCCGTCTCCTCCGCCGGCGTCGGATGACGGAAGTTCACGCGCAGGAAAAAGCGGTCAAGCTGCGCCTCCGGCAACCGGTAGACGCCCTCCTGCTCGATCGGGTTCTGCGTCGCGATCACCATGAAGGGGTCGTCGAGGACGTAGGTCGCGCCCTCGATCGTCACCTGCCGCTCCTGCATTGCCTCCAGCAGCGCCGACTGCGTCTTGGCGGGCGCGCGATTGATCTCGTCCCCGAGGAGGATCTGCGTGAAGATCGGGCCCTTGCGGAAGACGAACTCGGACTTGTTGCGGTCGAAGACGAAAGAGCCGGTGATGTCGCCGGGCAGCAGGTCGGGCGTGAACTGGATGCGGCGGAAGTCGCAGCCGACGGCCAGGGCGACGCTTTTCGCGAGCAGGGTCTTGGCGACTCCGGGCACGCCCTCGAAGAGGATGTGTCCGCGCGCGATCAGCGCGGCCAGGAAGAGATCGACTTCGGCCGACAGTCCGACGGCCGCCTTGCCGACTTCGGCCTGGATGCGGTTGCGCGCCTCGCCCAGCGCGCGTGCGAGCGTACCGACTTCTTGCACGGGTACGGCGTCTTGCGGCATGCGGACGGTTCCTTCGGCAGGGGGATCGGGGGTGGCGCGGTCAGGATACTTGGTGCGCGTGCCGGGGTGCAAGCGAATCGTGCGCGGGGGGGCGGGCGACGGGCGGATAGTCTCATTGCCTCATTGTCACATTGTCACATTGAACTCCGGATCCGACCTTCACTTGGCGAGGCGCACCTCCCGGTGACTCTGGCGGCCGGGCGAAGACGGTGGCTGCGTACGCCCCTATTGCCTGAGGAGTCTAATGAGACAATGAGACATTGAGACAGTCCGCCAACGGGCTACGGCAGCCCGACCAGCTTGCGAAATCTCTCATGGCTCCGCAGTCCGGCGAGCTCCGGATCCTCGCGCATCGCCGCCAGGTCGCTCCAGCCGTAGTCGATCGCGCGTGCGACCCACTCCGCGGCCTGGTCGCGTCGCGCCGCCGCATCGGCCGGCGCGCGCGCCGGCGCGGGCGCCGCCGGTGCCGTGCGACCCTCC
>JACRIP010000104.1 GCA_016220045.1 Planctomycetota bacterium | reverse complement strand
GCGCGGGGGAGGGGGTCCGCGCGGGTGCGCGAGATCGGGTGGTACCTCGCTGCGGCGCGGGGACGTGTGCCGCCTCAGGGGGGCGAGGGGGCCGGCAGGGGGCGCGGCTCGGCGAGAAACTCGCGCATGAAGCGATTGACGAGCTCCGGCTCCTCCTGCTGCACCCAGTGGGAGGACTGCGGGATATACTTGATCCGGAGATCGGGCACGAACTCCTCGGTGCCGTAGGTGAGTTCCTTGCCGAGGGCGGTGTCCTGTTCGCCCCAGATGAGCAGGGTGGGCGCGCGTACCCGCATGTCGCTTGCGCGGGCAAGGCGGTGGGTCGCGGGCGAGCGCAGGGCACGATAGTAGGCCACGGCGGCGGCGACGGCGCCGGGGCGGGCCATCGCGTCCTTGAACACCTGGAGGTCCGCGTCGCTGAAGGCGTCGGGGCGCGGCGCCATGCCGCGAAACGCGCGACCGATCGCCCAGTAGCCGTTCCAGCGCAGGCAGAACTCGGGGAGCCAGGGGATCTGGAAAAACGCGATGTACCAGCTCCGGAGCATCTGCCGGGGGTTGGTGCGGAGCGCGCGCAGCATCAACGCCGGGTGGGGAATGTTCATGGCGATCAGGCGTTCCACGCAGTCGGGCCGGGAGATCGCGAGCGACCAGGCCACCGCGCCGCCCCAGTCGTGCGCCGCGACCACGGCGCGTTCCGCTCCCAGCGCGCGCAGAAGCTGGACCACGTCCTCGACCAGCACGGGCATCTCATAACCGGTCGCCGGCTTGTCGGTCTCGTTGTACCCGCGCAGATCCGGGGCGACCACCGTGTAGTCGCGCGCGAATTCGGCGAGCTGATGGCGCCAGCTCCACCAGAACTCGGGAAAACCGTGGAGAAAGAGCAGCAGCGGCCCGCGGCCCGCGATGACGTAGTGCATCCGGATGCCGTTGACCTGGGCGTAGCGGTGTTCGATTTCGGGCGTCATGACGCAGACTCCTCGATCAGGGTGCGCAGGAAACCACAGCGGGACGCGCGCGTCAAGATCCCTCCCGCCCAAAATCCATTGCCTCTCCCCGTTCCGCCGTCCTACAATGGACCGCGTTGCCCCCTCCCGATACCCGCGGCGAGAGACGATCGATGGTCCACGCCCCCCGCTATTTCTCCTTCAGCCGGTTCCTCAAGGAACAATACCCCGGCAAGGTCTACAAGATCCCGTTGGACGCGGGATTCACCTGCCCCAACCGCGACGGCGCCAAGGCCTTCGGGGGTTGCACCTATTGCGACAACCGGAGCTTCAGCCCGAACACCCGCGGACCGCGGAAGAGCGTGCGCGAGCAGGTGCAGGCGGGAATGGAGTTCTACCGCCGCCGCGGCGCCGAGCGTTTCATCGTCTATTTCCAGGCCTTCACCAACACCTACGCGGCGCCGGACGAGCTGCGGCGGATCTATGACGAAGCGTTCGTTTCGGACGCGGTGATCGGCATGGCGGTGGGCACGCGGCCGGACTGCGTGCCGGACGGCGTGCTGGATCTGCTGGCGGAGTACGCAGAGCGCTGCGACCTGTGGATCGAATACGGCATTCAATCGAGCCACGACGCATCGCACGCGGCGACCAACCGCGCGCACACCTTCGGCGACTACGTGGATGCGATGGCGCGCACGCGCCGGCGGGTGCCGACCGCGCGCATCTGCACGCACATCATCCACGGGCTGCCCGGGGAAACGCCGGAGATGATGCGCACGACCGCGGATCGACTGGCCGAGATCGGGACCGACGGGATCAAGATCCACCACCTGTACGTGACGCGGCACACGGCGATGGAACACCAGCACGCGCGCGGCGAGATTCCCGTGCTCGGGCTGGAGGAGTACGTCGGACTGGCCTGCGACACGCTGGAGCGGCGGCCGGAACGGGTGGTCGTGCAACGCCTGATGGGCGAGCTGGACGGCGAGCTGGTGATCGCGCCCCGCTGGGGCCGGACCAAGGCGCAGGTGCTGGCCGCCATCGATGCGGAACTGGCGCGGCGCGACACCTGGCAAGGGAAGCGCCGCGGCGCGCCCTGTCCGGTCGCGGTCCCGGCCGGCGTTCGGTAAACGACTTTTTTTGCCTGACGGACGGCCGACCATGACGACGACGCGTCCCCCGTCGACCCTGCGCGCCCGGCTGCTGGGCTGGCTGCTGGTGATCGTGCTGGCGTGGACGGCCCAGGCTCTGGGCTGGCGGTCGCTGCGGCTGCGATGGATCTGCAACCAGGCGATCAACGGTTCGGAAGTGGAGCGCCGGGAAGCGCTCAAGACGCTCGGGGAGGAGCAGGATGCGGCGGTGCTGCCGACGCTGATCCAGGCCATGCGGCGGGACGATTTCGACGATGCGGGCTGCTGGCGCGCGGCGTTTGCGATCATGCGCTACGAGGGCGACGCGGTACCGCACCTGGCCGGGGCGCTCGCGCACGAGCCCGATCCGCACGTGCGGGCGATGGCGGTGGTGATCCTGACGGCGATGTTGATGGAGCGGGCGGAGCCGTACCTGACCCGGGCCCAGGAGGACCGGGAGCCGCTGGTGCGCCGCTGGGTGTTGCTGTCGGCGCTGAACCGGGGACTGGAATGGGAGCTGAGGGCGCGCCTGGCGCGGCCGGCCTTCGAGGACACGGATCCGGGCGTCCGGGCGGCGGCGGCGCTGGCGGTGCGGGACCGCCGCGACGCGACGATCGTTGCGATCCTCGAGCGGCAGGCGGAAGGCGCGGAACCGTCGAACCTGACTCCGCGCGTTACGGCGATCTCGATCCTGGCGCGACTCGGGTATAAACAGTATTACCCGCGGCTGGTGGCCTTCATCCAGGACCCGCACGAACACGCCATGCGCCCTCAGACGGTGGGACAATACGCGGCGGAATCCCTGGCGGCGCTGACGCAGTTTCTGACGAACGACTCGTCCAGTCCGGAGCTGGAGGAACTGGGGCTGGCGACGATGGCGCTGGCGCGGGAAACGGGCACGAGCCCCGAGCGGGCCGCGCTCGAACACCGCTGGACCGAGTGGTGGGGGAGCAACGAGCAGCATCTGCGCTGGTCCGAGCGCGAAGGCTGGACGCTCGCGGCGCACTAGCGTCCCGTCTACGTCGTTGCTTCGGGTCGTTCGATTCGTGACCCCGCGGGGCGCCTCACGAGGCGCCCCTACGCCGACCGGAAGATTCGATGTTGACAGGACACTAGTTCCCGTCAACGTTGATTCCTGCTGTGCCCAGCCCGGTGATAGGGGCGACCCTTGTGGTCGCCCCGCTGGGCCTCACTGGATGGCCTGCGGGGCGGGCATCGCCCTTCGCCTCCGGCTACGGGGGACAGGCCAAGGCCCGCCCCGACAGGTTCGCAACCGGTAGATTCGCGGTAGACCGGACCCTAGCCGGGCCGCCGCGGCAGGTAGCCGAGTCCGTCGAAGTACGCGTACGCCCGGCGCACGGCCTCGAGCACGGGCCCAGGCTTGTACCCGAGTTCGTTCTCGGCCTTCAGGTGGGAGTAGGCCAGACGCTTGTACGCCATGCGGGCGAGGGGGAGCGAGAGCAGCGGCGGCCGGTGGGTGACGTGGTCCGCCCACCAGTGCAGGGGCCAGGCGGCCACGAGCAGAGTCCACAGCGGGAGCCCCAAGGCCGGACGCGGAATGCCCGTCGCTTCCTGCAGCATGCCGAAAAACTCGTGCACCGTGAGGTTCTCCCCGCCCAGGATGTAGCGTTCGTACGGAGTGCCGCGTTCCTCGGCCAGCAGGTGGCCGCGGGCGACGTCTTCGACGTCCACGACGTTGAGCGTGACGTCGGCGTAGGCCGGGATGCGCCGGTGGGCGTACTCCACGAGAAGCTTGCCGGTCGGCGCGGGCCGGAGATCGTAGCCGCCGACCGGCGCCGTCGGGTTGACGATGACCACGGGCAGACCGGTCTTCTGGATGCGCACGACTTCGAGTTCGGCGGAGTGCTTGCTGCCGGCGTAGGGATCCTCGATGTCCCCGAAGTCCCATTTCGCGTTCTCATCGGCCCAGCCGCCCTCCGGTGCAGACCCGATCGCGGCGATGCACGAGGTGTGGACGACGCGCTCGACGCCGGCGGCGAGGGCGCCTTCGAGGACGTGACGCGTGCCGCGGACGTTGATCGCGCGCAGGTCCTCCACGTCCTCGGTCCAGGAGACGTAGAGGGCGCCGGCGTGGAAGACCCGGCGGACGCCGCGGCAGGCGCGAAAGACGGAATCGCGGTCGCGCAGGTCGCCGACGGCGATCTCGACGTCCAGGCCCGCCAGGTTCCGGCGGTCGGAGGTCTCGCGCACCAGGGCGCGGACCTCGCGGTTCTGCGCCAGCAGGGCGCGGACCAGGTTGGCGCCGATGAAGCCGGTGGCGCCGGTGACCAGGGTTTTCACGGAGTCCCTCCTGTACGACGCGGGAGATCCTAGGCAGGGGGGAGCCGGAGCGCAAGAGAAAGCACGGCCGGGTTCAAACCGGCCGCAAAACGGGGACACGATCCCGAATTCCCGGATCCTCCCCCGCGCGACGCAAGCCGGTTCTTGAATTCAGGTCATGTCCCCGTTTTGCTCGCTTGACGGCGGGGACGATCATCCCGCATTGAACCAGGCCGCAGGCGCGGCAGCGATGGACATGGAGAACGCGGCATGTCGTCTGACCGGGTGATCGAGCGGCTGCGATCGTCGCTGGCGGGGCGGCGCCGGAAGGTGTTGCCGGTCGAGGATCGGCGGCCGGCGGCGGTGCTCGTGCCGCTGGTCGAACGGCCGGGCGGGCTCGAGCTCCTCTTCACGCGGCGCACCGCGCGGGTCTCGAGCCACGCGGGGCAGATCTGCTTCCCCGGCGGGGGCCCGGAGCCGGCCGACCGGGACCTGGCGGCGACCGCCCTGCGCGAGACGCGGGAGGAGATCGGGCTGGCGCCGGAGGCGGTCGAGCTGCTCGGCGCGCTCGACGATTGCCGGACCTTCTCCTCCGCCTACCTGATCACGCCCTTCGTGGGCTACGTGGCGCGCGCCGGGCCCCTGGCGCCCGCGCCCGACGAAGTGGCGGAGATCCTGAGCGTTCCGCTGGCGGAGCTGGCCGTGCCGGGCGCCTACGGCGAAGAATCGTGGGCGGAGTACGGCCTGCGCCTGGTGGCGGTCTACCGCTGGCGCGGGCAGGTCATCTGGGGCGCCACGGCGCGGATGCTGCGCGGGCTGCTGGCGCTCTTGGGCCCCGAGCGCACGATCGATTGACTTCCGCCTTTTGGACCCCCGCCTATGCCGGCCGCTTTCCTGCCGCGCGGCGCGATCACCGGGATCGGGAGCCTGCCCTACGCCGACGCCGAGCAGGCCGCCGCGTGGGTGCTCGGGAACCTGCCTGAGCTCCCCTTCTGGCCGCAACTGCCCTCCCGCCCGGGCGGCCGCGGCATGGTCGCGCAGTTCCTCGGGGGATTCCCGGGCTGCGTGAGCCTCGGCGCCGCCCCGGTCATCGACACCGACTGCACCGTCTGGCGCGAAGGCTGCCGGCAACTCGCCCGCGACTTCGCCGCGCGCCGCCTCGACTCCTACGGCTTCGCGCCCGCCGACGCGCCGGGCTGGTTCGCGCTGTGCGCCGCCCTGGCGCGCGCGCCGTCGCGACCCGCCTGGGTCAAGGGGCAGGTGACCGGGCCGGCGACGCTCGCCACCGTGTGCGTCAACCGCAACCGCGTCCCGCTCTTCGTCGCCGCGGACGCCTTCGAGGCGGCCGTGCAATGGGCGCTGCTCAAGGGCTGCCGGCAGATCCGCGAACTGACCGCGCTGGGGGTGCGGCCGCTCCTCTTCCTGGACGAACCGGGACTCGCGACGGTGCTGGCCGGCCATTCGCGCACCGTCGAAGAGCGCAGCCTGGCAGGCATTCGCCGCATCCTCACGGCCTGGCGCGAAGCCGGCGCGGCGACCGGGCTGCACGTGTGCGCCCGCATCCGCTGGCGCGCGCTCTTCGACCTCGGCGCGGACGTGCTGTCCTTCGACGCGACCCGCTACCTGCCGGATTTCCTGGAAGAGGGGGAACGGCTCGCGACGCACCTGGGGGCGGGCGGGTACGTGGCGTGGGGGGTGGCGCCCACCGCGGCGGGCCCGGCGCCGGTCGATCCCGACGCGGCGCACGCGCTGGTCGAGCGCGCGCTCGCCGCCCTGGCGCGCCACGGCGTGCCGCGGGAACGCGCGCTCGCGCACGCCCTCTTCACTCCCGCCTGCGGCACGGCGGGCCTCTCGAACGCGCAGAGCGAAGCGACCTTCTCCTGCCTGCGCACCGTGGCGCGGCTCTACGACGCGGGCCCGGCGGAACGTGCGGGCGCGGCTCCGGCGGTCCCCGCCGCGCTGGGCGAGGCCGGCGCAACGGGCGACCCGGCGAGCGCCGCCGGGGCGGCTGCCCCCGCCGCCGTAGCGATCGACGTCTCCGCGGCCGGCACCTGGGAGGAGTGGTATCGCACCGGGGCGGACGGCTGGGACAAGGGTACGGTGTCCCCCCCACTCGCGCGGCTGGTGGCGGAGGGCGTGCTGCGGCCGCCGGGCCGCGTGCTGGTGCTCGGCGCCGGCCGCGGGCACGACGCGCTCCACCTCGCGCGCGCGGGCTTCGACGTCACCGCCGTGGATTTCGCCGATACCGCGTGCCGCGAAGCGCGTGCGCGCGCCGCCGCCGCCGGCCTCCCGCTCGCCGTGCTCCAGCAGGATCTCTTCACCCTCGCGCCGCAGCACCGGGACGGCTTCGACGCGGTCGTGGAGCACACCTGCTACTGCGCGATCGACCCGCGGCGCCGCGCCGAGTACGCCGCCGTCGTGTCCGCGCTCGTGCGTCCACGCGGGGTCTTCTGCGGCCTTTTCTATCGGCCGGCCGCGCCGGGCGGCCCGCCCTTCCCGGCCGACCTGGACGAAGTCCGCCGACTCTTCGCTCCGGCCTTCGAACTTTCGCGCCTCGACGTGCCGCCGGATTCCTTCCCGGCGCGACAGGGCCAGGAAGTGCTTTTCGTCTTTTTGCGGAAAATTCCGACAGGGTCTTGACAGGAGAGGGACTCGGGTGTATCATTGTCCCCCCACAATACGGTATCTGCCGTAGGCACTGTCGGGGCGAAGGGAAGGACGCGAAGCGGGCCTTGCGGGCCGAATCGGGAGCGCCCGGCGGCGGCGAGCGCGAGGTTGCACTTCGGGT
>JACRIP010000644.1 GCA_016220045.1 Planctomycetota bacterium | reverse complement strand
CGCCCCCGCCATGGCCCGGCGCACCGTCGAAGCCCAGCTCGCCGAGCTGGTCGCCCTCGGGCGGACACCCGATAGCCACGACCTCCCCGCCCGCCTCACCGCGGCGCTCGCCTCCCCCTCCCACCTCGTCGCCGCGAAGGCCGCCGACCTCGTCGGCCGCCTGGGACGCCACGCCGAGGCCCGCGACGTCATCGCCATGTTCGAGCGCTTCCTCGCCGCGCCCGCCGCCGCCGACAAGGGCTGCATCGCCAAGACCGCCGCCGCCAAGGCCCTCTTCGAGTTGGGCGAATTCGCCGCCGAAGCCGTCTTTCTGAAGGGCGCGCGCCATGTCCAGCCCGAACGCTCCTTCGGCCCGCCGTCCGATTCCGCCGGGGAATTGCGCGGCACCTGCGGCCTCGGACTGGTCCGCATCGGCCACCGCGAGGCGGTCCTCGTCCTCGCCGACCTGCTCGCCGACCCGGTGCCCCAGACCCGCGCCTTCGCCGCCCGCGGCCTCGCCTACAGCAATCGCGACGACGCCGCGCTCCTCTTGCGCTTCAAGTTGCACGTGCGCGACGCGGAAATCGACGTGCTCGCCGAGTGCATGAACGCCATGGCGCGCATCCAGCCGGCCGAAGCGGTCCCGCTCCTCGCGCGCTTTCTGGAAGAGGACGACCCGGACGTGCGCGCCGCGGCCGCCCTCGCGCTCAGCGAAACGCGCGCGGCCGCCGCGCTCGAGGCGCTCCGCCGCCACCTGATCGCCGAGCGCGTGCCCGAGACGCGCAGCGCCGTCCTGGTCGCCGCCGCCGGCCTGCGCCTGCCCGCCGGCATCGACTGGCTGATCGAGCTGATCGCCGCGCCCGACGTCGCTACCGCCGCCGCCGCCGTCGAGGCGCTCGCCGTCTACCGCGGCGATGCGCCGGTCGCCGCCCGCGTGCGCGCCGCCGCCGCCGACTGCAAGGAACGGCCCGTGCGCGCCGCCGTCGAACGACACTTCGGGTCTTCACCGTAGCCAGGAGCCGCGCCATGGAACCGTCAGTCCTGTTGAAGATGTTCGCCGCCGCGCCGGTGGCGCGCTGGATGCAGGGCACGCTCGACTACGCGCCCGACGGCACCGCCGTGCTCCGCCTGCCCGCCCGCACCGAGTTTCTGCAGGGCATGAACGTCGTCCACGGCGGCATCATCGCCTTCGCCGCGGACACCAGCGCGTGGTTCACGGCGGCGGCGGCGATGGAGGGAGAGGCGCTCCTGACCACCGCGGCCTTCAACCTCAACCTGCTGCGCGCGGCGCCCGCCGGAGCGGCGCTGCGCGCCACCAGCGAGGTGGTGAAACGCGGGCGTTCCCTGGTCATCGTGCGCACCCGGGTGGCGATCGACGCGCCGGCGGGCGAGGTCCTGGCGGAAGGCCTATGGACCCACGTCGTGCTCGGGGGCGGAGCGTAGGGTCCCGCCTGCGTCAAGGCCGAGTCCCACGGTTCGCGAGCTCGCGAGCTCGCGGGCGCACGGGGTGCGCAGGCGCGGACGCGTGCGCCACAAGTCGCCCGCCGGTCAGGATCAGCGGAGTTCTACTGTGCTGGTTCCCTCCATCGGGCCGCGCTGCCGGGGAGCGGTCCGCGGCCGGTGTTTGTAGTACCGGGCTTTAGCCCGGGTTAGTTCGCCGGGCTTCAGCCCGGCGTCCCACGCGCTGGCACCCGGCAAGGGGGGGCCGTCCGGGCGGGATTCGCAGCCCGTTGGCAGCCGGGCTAAAGCCCGGCCGAAGACCCGGGCTGAAGCCCGGTACTACATGCTTCCCCGTGGGCCGCTTCCCGGCCGACAGCGCCTAGAATCAAGCACAGTAGAAGTAGTCAGGACACGAGCGTGAGTGCGGACCCAGGTGAACCCCGGAGCACGCCCCCGCCCTCGCCGCCTGCGACCGCCGCCCCCGCGCCTCCCCCCGTCCTGCCGACCCGGGTCGCCGGCCCGCTCTTCGCCCTCCTGCTCTCCGCCTTCCTGCTCACCGCGTCGCCCCGGCCCGACACCTACGACGGCGTCGTGCGGCTGGAGCTGGCCCGCGCCCTGGTCACGCGCCACGCCCTCGACATTCCGCCGGTCCAGTTCGCGCACCTGCCCTACACCTGGCCGGCGCGTGACGGCAAACACTACCCGTGCAGCTCCGGGCTGGGCCATTCCCTCCTGCTCGCGGCGCTCCTGGCCCTGGCCGGGCTGCCCTACGGCATGCACCTGGCCAATGCCCTGAGCCCGCTGCTCATGGCGCTCGGGCTGCTCGCTTTCCACGGCGTCCAGGAAGCTGCCGGCGTGCCGCGCCGCCGCGCCGTCGCGGTCACCCTGATCGCCGCGTTCACCACGCCGATCTGGGTGTACTCCCGCTCCTGGTTCGAAGTCGCCATCGAAGTCGCCGCCCTCAACTCCGCGCTGCTCTGCCTGCTGCGCGCCTTCCCCCTCGCACCGCCCGCGGCGCTTGGGGCGCCGCCCGCGCCCACGCCCACGCCCACGCCCGCGCGCCGAGCGGCGCTCGCGCTCGCCGCCCTCGCCTACGGCTTCGCCCTGCTCACGCGCGTCTCCTCCGCGCTCGCGCTCCCCGGCCTCGCCCTCTGCGCCCTCGCGCTGCGCCGGCGTGCCGATGCGGGAGTGCGAAACGGCGCACTCCGGGGCCTTGCCCGCGACGCCGCGCTCGTCGCCCCGATCCTCGCCCTGCCCGTCGCCCTCCTGCTCGCCTACAATTACCTGCGCTTCGGCGATCCGTGGACCCACTATCACCCCGAGTTCCAGCGCCTCGCCTTCGCCGGCGACCGCCTGCGCGGGCTCGCCGGGCTGCTGTTCAGCCCGTGGAAGTCCCTGTTCCTCTTCGCCCCCGCGCTCCTCCTCGCCCTGCCCGGATGGCGGGCGCTGTCCGGGCGCGCGCCCGCCGTCGCCCTCGCCGCCGGCGTCACCGCCGCCGCCTACCTGTTCTTCTACTCCGGCGTCGGCTTCTGGCACGGCGACCGCGCCTGGGGGCCCCGCTACCTCGTCTGGCTCGTCCCCTGGCTCTGCCTGCCCCTCGGTTTCGTCGAACCGCTCTGGCGTCCGGGATTCCCCCGAGCAGCCGCCGCCCTCCTGCTGGGCGCCTCCGCCGTGGTTCAGTTCTCGGGTGTTTCCCTGTGGTGCATCCGCTTCCAGAATCGCGTCGAGCTGGTCGAGGGGAGGGCCCCATTCTTCGTCGCGGACACGACGAATTTCGCCGCCTACTTCCGGGTCGCGGAGGGTCCGATCCCCGATGCCGTCGCCCGCGTTCCCGGCGACTGGCGGCAGGCGTTCCGTTTCGTGCCCGGCCCGCCCGCGCCCGAACTGGACGACGTGTGGGTGCGCGAGGAGCGCGGCCCGCTGCCCGCGGACCTGGTGGAGCGGCATCTGCGTTCCGACGAACTCTACAACGTCCCCTTCGTCTGGTGGGTCGTGCTCTTGCGCCACGAAACGTGGCCGGGCGCCACCGGCGCGGCGCTCGTCGGACTGGTGGCTGGACTGGTCGCCGCCGCGGCAATCCTCGCGCAGCGCCTCCGTCACTCGCCCTAGTGTCCCGTCAACGTCGTTGCTGGGGTCGTTCGATTCGTGGCCCCTCGGGGCGCCTCACGAGGCGCCCCTACGCGGACCGGAAGATGCGATGTTGACAGGACACTGGTGTCCTGCCTACGCTTGTCGGCACAGTTCCTCGCTGGACGATCAGGGGCGGACCCCCGTGTCCGCCCCGGCGCCGCAACCGGGCTTGGCAGGCGGGGCGGGCACAAGGCCCGCCCCGACGAGATTGCAACCGCTAAACTGCACGTTGCCGGGACCCTCGCTGCGTGCGCCCCCCCCCCACCACCCCGACCCGCAGCGCGCCGCCGCCCGCCACTCCCGCCCCGATGCTCCCGGCCGGGAGCAGATTCGGCCCGCCACCTCCCCATGCCCCCCTCATTGGTGGCAGCAACTTCATTTTTCTTTTCGCCACCATCCGATAAACCCCGCGCTGGATAAGGCCGCGGCGGCATCCCCACAACCGCCGGAGAAATTCACGCTCCACCTCCGGTTTTTATGTTGACAGTTACGTTTCATACTTTATAATTACGGACGTTCGAGGTCACCGTTGCCGACGCGAGACTCGCACGACAGCGGAGGGTCGAACGGCGGTCCTTAGGACCGAGGGTGTTTGGTGGCGTCCGATACGTGCCGGTGGCACAGGATCAGACGCCGGGCGCACCCGACCTGCCATCTCCCGAGAGGAACCCGGCGGGAGGTGGCAGGTCGACGTCGCCTGCTCCGGACACCCATGCCAACTGCCCTCTCCTGGGGTAGTTGCACAACCGAAGGTTGCAAAGACGACGAGCCCCCCTTCGACCTACCCTCGAAGGATGCAAGTCACCCCCGACACGGTGTGGAGGGTCCCCCCCCTCCACGCAACCCAAGGTTGTGCAACTACCCTCCCTTACCCCCCGTCGCACTCCCGCCATCCGGTCCTGAGCGCAGCCTCGGCCCCCGAGGGAATCTGAGGATGAGCGAACCGCGGCTCGAGTTCAAAGCGCCCGACGAAATCGAAGGGTTCGGCCAGGAGGCCGGAGGCCACCGGACGGCGGACGAACCGACCCCCACCCGCGGACGCGCCCGCGCCCTCGCCGCACTTTCCGCGTTTCTCGGCCTCGCCCTGCTCGCCTTTTTCGTGCCCGCCTACTTTGTCTCCCCGCCCCCGCTGCCGCCGCCCCTCCCCGTGGCGGCGCCGGTCGCTCACCCCGCCGACCCGGTAGCGCCACCATCTTCCATCACACCCCTACCCGGCCCTGCGGAAGCGGCGCCGTCGGCGGTCGAGCCCACGTCGGCTCCCGACGGCGGCGCCGCGGTGGCAGCGACCGCGACTCCCGGGAGCAGCGCGGCGACGTCGGCCGGCGCGACCGCCACCGCCGCCGCACTCTCCCCTTCCACTTCCCCCCAGCCCCTGCCACCCCAGCTCGCCGCGGCCGCGTGGCGCGCCACCCCTGCCGGCCGCCCGACGCCGCCGGAACACCCGTTGTGGCGCGCCCTGGCCGGCGGCGCCGCGCCCGACCACGGCCTGACCGCCCTCCGCATCTGCGGTATACGCCTGACCCAGCCGCCGGCCGCACTGGACGCCCGTTCCGTCGCCGACACGCCGCCCGGCACCGCCGCCGCGGACGCGCTCGCCGCCGCGCTCTTCCGGCACGACGGCGAGGCCGCCGTCTACCGCACGCCGGCCGGGATCGAGTTCGTGCTCGCCACCGCGTCCGACCTCCTGCCGGAAGCGCTCGCCTGGCTCGACGCCGGGGCGCCCGCGGATTCCTCGCTCAGGTCTTGGCCTGAAGACGCGCGGGAGTGGCACGGCCGGCCCGACGCGCCCGCGACCGCCCGCGCCTGTGCCGTCGCCGCCGGCCGGATTCACCTGGCCTCCTCGCTGACCCTGCTGCGCAGCTATCTGCAGGCGACGGCCACGACGGTCGCGGTCACCGCGCGCGACGAGACCCGGTACGGGACGCGCCTGGGGCCGGGCGAGCTGGCGATGGACTGCCAGGAGCCTGACCTGGCGCCCGCCGGCGAGGAACCGGAACTGCGCGCGCTGGTCGGTCTGCCGCCCGGCGAAGTGGCCGGCGGCCGCGGCCGGTGGGACCTGGCGCTGGCCGCGACCGGAGCGATCGACATTCGGAGCTGCTACGCGGCCGCCCCCACCTCCGCAACCGCGGGCGCGCCGCCGGCCGCGGGCCGGCCGACGCCCGACGCGTTTGCGCGCCTGTGGACCCGTCATCCGGCCGGGCTGGTCGCGTGGCTGGAGGAAGCGGCCGACTTTTCGGGCTCGTCGCTGCGCTGGGAGTTCCTGGCGAGCGCGGGCCGCCTGCTCTGTCCGCCGCCGGCGCCGGGAACGCGCGGCACGCCGGCCGATCTGTCGCCCGAAATCCCACCGGGCCCGCCCCCTCCCCCGG
>JACRIP010000659.1 GCA_016220045.1 Planctomycetota bacterium | reverse complement strand
CCCCCGCCGCTGAACCGCCCCTGTCCATGGGCCCCTTCGACGACGTCGACCGCTTCGAAGCCATCGGCCTCTCCCGCGACCCCATCCACGGCTACATCCAGATCACCGTTCCGCGCAAGGGCGAAAAGGCCGAGTCCGACCTCCTCGACTCCAAGTGGCTGCAGCGCATGCGCCGCATCCACCAGCTCCAGACCGCGCTCTGGGTCTACCCCTCGGGCGAACACACCCGCTTCCAGCACATCGTCGGCACCATGCACACCGGCGGCCTCTTCGCCCGCAAGCTCTACCCCTCCCTGCGCAAGGTCTGCCCCGACGTGCCCTCCGAATTCTGCGTCGAAGAACTCGTCCGCCTGACCGGCCTCCTGCACGACGTCGGCCACGGACCCTTCGGCCACTTCTTCGACGACAACTTCCTCCGCCCCGCCTACAACACCAACCACGAGAAGCTCGGCCAGAAGATCATCACCCAGGAGCTCGGCGACATCATCTGCCAGATCCGCCGTTCGCCCAGCGGCCCCTTCGCCCCCGGCGAACAGCTCAAACCCGACCAGATCGCCTTCCTCATGAAGAAACCCGAGCTCGAGGACGCGCCCGGCACGCCGCGCTGGATGAAGCTCCTGCGTCAGCTCTTCTCTGGGGTTTTCACCGTAGACAACATGGACTTCGTGCGCCGCGACGCCTACATGTGCGGGATCTCGAACGGCCCGGTGGACGTGGACCGCATCATGTACTACAGCTTCTTCACCGAGGACGGCCTGACGCTGCACAAGGCCGCGCGCTCGGCGCTCAAGCAGCACCTGCTCGCGCGCCTCTACCTCTTCGACAACGTCTACCACCACCGCACCACGCGCGCGATCGACCTGCACCTGAAGGAGATCTTCGAGCCCACCTGCCGCGTCCTGGTGCCGTATGACCCCGCCTCGGAGCTCAAGCGCTACTGCGAAGTCAACGAATGGTCCTTCCTGAGCGCCGTCACCGGGTGGGCCGAGCACGGGCGCGACGCCGAGCAGACGGCGTTGGGCATGAAGTGGCAGAAGATCCTGCAGCGCGACCTGGACTGGAAGGAGGTCTACGATCGGGACGTGGTCTTCACGCAGACGCCGTTCCTGTCGAAGCAGCTCTCGCCCGAGGACATCGCGGTCGAGATCCGCAAGAAGCTGCCGGCGGCGGCGGCGAAGACCGAGTTCGTGGTCGATCTGGCTCAGGTAGATCCCCGGCCCGACAATCCGCGCCACGGCCCGCAGTCGATCCGCATCTACGACCCCTACACGCGCCAGGTGGTGACCGAGTACCTGGAGGACATCTTCGGGCTCCTGCCCACGAAGGTCGTGAAGTTCCGCATCTACGTGAAGAGCCGGGAGCATGCGTTTGCGCTGCGCGACGCGGCGAATCAGGTGCTGCGGATCAAGGACCAGGCGATGGACACGAACGTGTAGGCGGAATGGCGAATGGCGATTGGCGATTGCCGATTGGCTTCCTACGGCTACGCTTCTTGACAGCGCGTCCAGAATTGCCGATTGGCGCCAGCCGGCAAGTCCAGGAGCTGATCCGCAAGCCGAATTCCCCAATCGACCGGAGTTGTTGCGGTTGGGTTGCGGGCGCGGGCGTGACTCGGCGCATGGCGAATGGCCTACTTCGAACGACGGGGATCAAGTGACGACGGCGGAGCGCAGATGGACGCCCCGAAGGGTAATCCGACATGCTGACCCGTGAACAGCTCGAGGAACGCGAGGGCAAGATCCTCGCGCCCTACGCCATGCACAGCCGCGGGACGCGCGGCCGGAAGTTCGTGGAAACGGACCATCCGTACCGCACCTGCTTCCAGCGCGACCGGGACCGGGTGATCCACTCGACGGCCTTTCGCCGTCTGGAGTACAAGACCCAGGTCTTCGTCAACCACGAGGGCGACCACTACCGGACCCGCCTGACGCACACCACCGAGGTGTCGCAGATCTCGCGCACGCTGGCGCGGGCGATGGGGCTGAACGAGGAGCTGATGGAGGCCACGGCGCTGGCGCACGACGTCGGGCATCCGCCCTTCGGGCACGCGGGGGAGGACGCGCTGCGCGAGGCGATGGAGCAGCACGGCGGGTTCGAGCACAACCGCCAGTCGCTGCGCGTGATGGACGTGCTGGAGCAGCGCTACCCGGGCTTCTCGGGGCTCAACCTGAGCTACGAAGTGCGCGAATCGATGTTCAAGCACACGACGATCCACGATCGGCCGGGCGCGGAGGCGGCGCACGATCCGCTGGTGGCGGAGTTTCATCCGGGGGAGGGGCCGCTGCTGGAAGCGGAGTTCGTGAACGAGGCCGACTCGATCGCCTACGACAATCACGACCTGGACGACAGCCTGCGCGCGGGGCTGGTAAGCGAAGGGGACCTGGAGCGGGTATCGATCTGGCGGCGGGCGCGCGCGGACGTGGCGCGGCGCTTCGCCAACCTGGAGCGCGACGTGGCGCGCGTGCAGACGGTGGTGACCCTGATCAACCTGATGGTCACGGACCTCCTGGAGACGACCTCGCGGCGGCTGGTGGAGCGGGAGATCCGGACGCTGGCGGATGTGCGGCGGCAGACCGAGCCGCTGGTGGTCTTTTCGCCGGAAGTCGCGGAGACCAAGCGCGAGCTGGAGCGCTTCCTCTCCCGGAACGTCTACAGGCATTACCGGGTGGCGCGGATGACGCGGCGGGCGCACCGGTTTCTCAAGGACCTGTGTGCGGAGTACATGGAGCACCCGGAGCAGTTGCCGCCGAAGTTCCAGAAATGGGGCGAGACGCAGGGGGTGCCGCGCGCGGTGTGCGACTACATCGCGGGGATGACGGACCGGTACGCGCAGGAAGAGTACAAGAAGCTGTTCTACCCGTTCGAGCGGGTGTAGGTCCGATGCCGTTGACCGACTTCTTCTTGGCCTCGGACGCTGAATTCGCCGAGGTCTTTCGCGGCTGGAAGCGAAAGCCTCCAGATGGGGACGCCACCGAGGGTGGAACGGTCGAGGAGGACGACGCCGGCGAATTCGCCGGGGCGCCCGGCGGGGGAGATCCCTTGCCGGTGGTGGACGACCCCGACGCCGAGTCGGCTCCGGATATCCACCGGCTCCCCTGGATCGACCAGAAGGGAATGGACGTCTCCGAGTTGGCGGAACTCATGCAAGCAGTTCTCGGGTGGTCTTTTGAAGCGGCTTTGATCCAGATCGAAGGACGGATCCTGATTGGCCCAGATGAGGCAAGCGAGCAGGTGTATCTCGAAGTGCCTTCGGCGCTG
>JACRIP010000639.1 GCA_016220045.1 Planctomycetota bacterium | reverse complement strand
GGCGGACGCCGCGGCCGCTGGGGCTGGGTCGGCGGCGGCGGGACCGGCCGGACGCGCGGCCGGCGGCGGGGGGGCGGGCGCGGGGCCGGTCCGCACCACCACGTCGAGGCGCACCGGGGACCCCATCGTGCGCCGGAACGCCTCCTGGAGATACCCGAGGAACTTGCGCTCGAAGTGCTCCTTGACGAACACGTTCGGCACCACGATCTCGGCGGAGCCCTCGCCGGGCAGGCGGAAATCGAGGTTTTGCAGCCAGAGATCGAACTGGCCCGCATCGGGGACGGTGCGGCGGAGACAGGAGAGAATCTCGCCGCGCAGCGTCTCCGGAACCGGAAGCATGGTGTCACTCGCTGGCTGGGAGTCGGTGTGCCGACGCGCACGCCACGGCGCAGAAGCCGCGGGGGGTGCGGGCCGAGGCCGGCCGGGAAACCGAGGAGAGGGGATGCGCCGCGGGGGGATCCGGAAAGCCCCTCACCAAACCCGTAAGGATACCCGAAGCGGGGGGGGAAGTCAAGCCGGGCGAGGGTCGGGACGCGATCGTAACCTATTTGGCTTGGCCGAGTTGCGGCTCCGTTCCTGATCCGCCGCGAGCGTCCGATCGAAGCGCGGCGCGCGCGGTCAAGAACCCCAGGGCGAGCACCGCCCACTTGCGGTAGGAAAGGGTGAGCCAGAGCTGTTCGGCGGTGAGGTCGGCGGGGTCGATTGCGCTTTCGAAGGGGCTCGGGAAGAGGAAGAGGAAGAGGGCGGCGGCGGCGAGCGCAGCGGGGGCGAGGCCGAGTCGGCGGGCGGCGACCGCGGCCGCGAGCAGGGGAACGGCGGGGATCAGTGCGACGGCATCGTAGAGCCGGTGGTTGAAGACCAGGAGGCAGAGGAGGAGGACCCAGGTGGCTACCGGAGCGGCGTCCGGGCCGGCGGCCGGCAGCGCGCCGGCGAGGAGCGGGCCGGCGTCGGGGCGCGGGGCCGCCGGCCGGAGCACCCAGGCCGTGGCGGCGAGCAGGGCGGCGATCGCTCCCCAGCGGGCGGGTTCGATGAGCGCGGGCGCGTGGGGGCCGATCAGGCGGTAGAGCAGGGTGGTCAGCGAAACCATGTTGTAGGAGCCGAGGATGGACCCGGGGTCGTCGATCAGGCAGAACGATTCATAGAGGCGGAGGGATTCGCGAAAGGCGGCGAGCCAGGCGGCGGGACCGATGACGAGGACGGGGAGGAGGTTGAGGGCGAGCGTGGCGGCGGCGGCCCAGGCGACCCAGGGCAGGGCGCGGCGGCGGTCGCGCCAGAGCAGGGCGAGCGGGACCAGGAGGACGCAGGTGAACTTGACGCCTGCGAGGGCGAAGAGGAGGCCGGCGCGGCGCGGGCGGCCGTGCTCGAGGGCGACCGCGGCGGCCCAGGCGGCGGCGCAGGCGAGCAGGGCGTCCTGGCCGGAGATCAGGCAGGCGGCGACCGGGTCGAGGAGGAGGACGAGGGCGGCCACGCAGGCGCGGCGGGGCGGGGAGAGGTCGGCGGCGAAGCGGTGCAGCGCGGCGAGGAGGAGGGCGACGAGGAGGGCGTAGGAGAGCGCGAGCCAGAGGAGCCGCGCCGGCTCGTAGGGGAGGAGCGCGAGCGGGGCGAAAACGGCGGCCTTGATCGGCGGGTAGACGGTGCCGTAGGCGGCGGGCAGGCCGGGAACGACGAGGCGGGCCAGGGGGATGCCCGAGCGCGCCCAGACGGCATCGGCTTCGGCGCCGACGTAGGGGTTTTTCCCGGCGAGCAGCGTGCGGGCGATGATGTAGAACTGGCGGAAATCCCAGCCGGCGCCGGGCGCGAGGGCTTCGGGGAGAACGACGATCCCGTGGAAGAGGAGCGCGCCGCCGAGGAAGGCGGCGGCGAGCGCCGCGGGGAGGGGGTGCGGTCGCGGCGCAGGAAGCGCGGCGGGCGCGGGCGACGCGGCGGGGTCGGGGGGAGGAAGCGGGTTCATGGGGGGGCATGGTACCACGTGGCGCGGGCAATTGACATCGGGAGTGGGGGACCGGGGCGCATGCGCGTACCCGCCGACGAGCCGTACTGGCCGCACTTCTCGAAGGCGGGGCCTCCGTCGTACTCGTATCTCGTACTCGTACGCCCAGGGCATTCGAGTACGAGTACGAGTACGAGTACGAGAACGACCAGGGCGCCGGAGCGTCGCCACCGTCCGTCGGCTGCGGCGGCCCGGTACGCGGCGTCGCCGGGGCGGCCATCGTTACGACCAGCGCGCCCGCAACGCCGGACATCCACCCTGGCGCGCGGGCGTGCCGGACGCTATACTATGCCCCATGGACCATGAGTACGGTCCGATCGTGCTCGAGCACTTCGTGAATCCGCGCAACGTGGGCGAGATTCCGGGCGCGAGCGCCGTCGGGCAGATCAAGAACGACGTCTGCGGCGACCTGACCAAGCTCTTCCTGCGGATCGAGGGCGGGCGCATCGTCGATGCCCGCTTCAAGACCTTCGGGTGCGGGGCCTCGATCGCGTCGGCTTCGCTCCTGACGACCCTGGTGCGGGGGAAGACCGTGGAGGAGGCGGCGGCGCTGTCGGCGGCGCAGATCGCCGCGGCCCTCGGGGGCCTGCCGGAGACCAAGGCGCATTCGGCGGTACTGGCCGAGGACGTGCTGCGCGCCGCGCTGGCCGACTGGCGGGCGCGGGGCAGCGGCGTCCCGCCCGCCGCAGCCTGCGCAGGATAAGGAGAAAACCTCAGATGACCGACGATCGGCTGCAGATCCGCGGCATCCGTTTTCACGGCTACCACGGGACGACCGAGGAAGAGAAGACCCTCGGGCGCATGTTCTCGGTGGACGTGGACCTCCTGTGCGACACGCGGGCGGCCGCGGCGCACGACCGGCTCGAGGACACCATCGATTACGCGAAGGTCTTCGGGGTGGTCAGCGAGATCGGGCGCGGCAGCCACTGCCAATTGCTGGAGACCCTGGCGGACAAGCTCGCGAGCTCCCTGCTGGAGCGCTTTCCGATCGCCGGCGTGCGCGTGCGCATTCGCAAGTACGCGCCGCCGCTCCAGGGCGTGGTGGACACGGTGGGCATCGACATCACTCGCCGGCGCACGTGATCCTGCGGAGCGCTCCGCTTCCGCCCCGCGCAGACCCGGGGTGGGGGCGCGGGCCGTCGCGGGGATCGGCGCCGCCCCAGAGGGCGCATGGACGAGCAGAGCACTCGGCGCACGCTCTTGCCGCTCTTTCCCCTGCCGAACGTGGTGCTCTTTCCGGGCACGACGATCCTCCTGCACATCTTCGAGCAGCGCTACCGGGCGATGACCGCCTACGCCTTCGAGCATGACGAGGCGATCGGGCTGGTGCTGCCGCGGCCGGGGTGGGAACCGGAGTACGAAGGCTGCCCGCCGGTACACCCGATCGCCTGCCTGGGGCGGATCAAGCAGCACGAGCGGCTGCCGGACGGGCGCTACAACCTGGCGCTGGCGGGAGTCGCGCGCGCGCGCATCGTCGAGGAGGTCGCGCAGAGTCCGTTCCGGCTGGCGCGCGTGGAAATCGTCGGCGACCAGGAGCCGGGCCCGGGGGACGGGGTGTGGGAAACCTGCGTGCGCATGGTTTCCTTCTATGCGGAAGTCGCGGGCACGCCGGAGCTGAAGGAAAAGCTGATCGAGAGCCTGGCGAAGCCGCCGTTTGTGCCCGGCGCGGTGACGGATCGGATCGTGGCGATGCTGCCGCTGGAGCCGGAGGACAAGCAGGAGTTGCTGGCGGCGCTGGAGGTTCCGGCGCGCATGGAGCGCGCGTTGCACTTTCTGAAGATCACCAAGGACCAGCGGGATCTGGTCGCACGGATGGGCCGGTTCCGGCCGTCGAAACTGTCGAACAACTGACGCCGGCGGTGGCCGGCGGGCGGTGGACGGTGGCCAGTGGACGGTGGCCAGTGGACGGTGGATAGTGGCCAGTGGACGGTGGTGGGTGGATAGTGGACTGTGGGTCCCCTGCGGTCGCCAGCTACCGACCTGCGATTGGTGAGCACCGGCGTCTACCGTTCGTCGACCCCCGATCACCGTCCACTGGCCACCGTCCACCGTCCACCGCAGAGGGTGACGCGGATGCCGAACGAATCCGGGCTGCCGTCGGCCGGTGACGGGGGCACGGGCGCCGACGCTGCGGCGGGAGCGCGGCCGCCGCGGGCGTGGGTAAAGGTCGCGCGGGCGGCGGAGGTGCCGCCGGGGGGGAAGCGGCTGGTCGAGGTGGGAGCGCGGCGGATTCTGCTGGCGCACGTGGGCGGCGAGTGGCGGGCGGTGAAGGCGGTGTGTCCGCACCGCGGGGGGGATTTGGCGCGGGGTGCGCTGGCGGGGGGGACGATCTACTGTCCGGACCACGCGTGGGGTTTTGACCTGACGAGCGGAGCGTGCGATCGGGGTGCGGAATGGCGGGTGGCGGTCTATCCGGTGCGCGTCGAAGGCGACGACGTGCTGGTGGGGATCTGAGGGAAGCGCCTTGGCCGCGCCGCATCCGCGTCCTCGCTCCGCCCCTCAGTGGATCGGGTTGGTCGAGCCGGGCTTCTGGCCCTGCATGCCGCCGAGCGGTCGACCGCCTGTGGGCGCGGCCGGCCCGGAACTCGCCGAGCGGAATCGCGCCAGGAGCGCCGCCTCCTGGTCGGCGATGCCCGCGGCGCGCACCAGCTTGATCACCCGCTCCTCGGTCGGCCGCGCCAGCGCGTACGTCAGTACGAGCAACGATGCCGCCAGAATCGCACCCCCGAGCCACCCCAGCGGGACGAGGATCGAGACCGGATCGGCGTTGCTGAAAAACGTGTAGAGCTGAAAGAGCGAGGCCGGAGCGCAGACCAGCAGGGCGAGGACGCCGAGGGTGCGGGCATAGGCCACGCCAACGGACTTCCCGCTCATCGGGATCTTGATCCCGCGCGGGCCGTCGGCGGCCTCCTCCTCCTCGAACATGAGGAAGGACTGCATCGGGATGAGCGGCACGAATTGCAGGTAAAAGAACTTCGTCGTGACATGGAAGAGCCCGGGAACCTTGTCGACTTCGCCGTAGGTGTTTGTCCCGAAGAAGATCATTGTGCCTCCGCAGATCCGTGCCCGCGGGAGTAGGAGTAGGGGGACCGGCTTCCGAGCCGCCCAGCGGACCATCCGACCTTCCCGCTGCCGGCGATTGTAGCGAACCCCACCGTGGGAAAGCAACCGGAAGTACCCGCCCGCTGCGGGAATTCCCCCAGCCGGAAGCGCGGCCGCCTGCGCACCCGTGCGGGCGGGCGCCGTGCCTGGGCAGGAGCGCTGGTCGGGTCGGCGGCGGCGCCGGCGAGGACGCCCGCGCCACAAAAGCGCCGGGCCGTTTTCAGGGTCTTCGGGCGCCGCCGCGCCGTGGCCTGCGGGTTGCACCGCACGACGGGCGCGTTCTCCCGGCCACCCGTTCCCTGCGGCCCTCCCGCGGAGCCACCTCATGCCTTCCCCCGCAGATGCCTCAACCCTCGCCCCCGCGTTCGCCCGCCTCGCCGCCGTGCTCGGACCCGGGCGCATCACCCTGGACCCGCAGGACCGCGCCCCCTACGCCCGCGATCGCACCGAGATCTCCGGCGGCCTGCCGGACGCCGTCGCGCGCCCGCGCTCCGTCGAGGAGGTTCAGGCCATCGTCCGCTGGGCCGCGGCCGAGCAGGTTCCCCTGATCCCGGTCGTCGCCAACACCAACCTCGGCGGCCTCGCGCTCGCCACGCGCGGCGGTCTCGTTCTCGACCTCCGCGGCCTCGACCGGGTCGTCGAGGTCTCCCCCGGCGACCAGTACGCCGTCATCGAGCCCGGCGTGACCTGGGAGAAACTACGGCATTTCCTGGATACCAACCACCCGGAACTGCGCTTCGGCTACGCCCTCTCCCCGCCCGATTCCTCGGTCCTCGCGAATTGCCTGCTCGACGGACTGTCGAATCTCTCGCTGCGCCACGGCGCCATGGGCGACTGGGTCAACGGCCTCGAAATCGTGCGCGCGGACGGCACGCTGCTCCACACCGGCTCGCGCGCCTTCGGGCCGTCCTGGTGCAGCTCCGCGCCGCTTCCCGACCTTTCCGGTCTCTTCATCAACTTCCAGGGCTCGACCGGCATCGTCACCAAGGCCGCCGTCCAGCTCTGGCCGCAGCGCCGCCTGCGCCGCCGCCGCTTCTACCTCTCGCGCGAGCTCGCCCCCGCCACCCGCCTCTTCCAGGCGCTCGCCCGCGAAGACCTCTGCGACGACCTCGGCGCCCTCTCCTGGCCGCTCGGCAAGATGCTCTTCGGCCAGGAACGCCCGACCTTCCATGATCCCGCCGAACCCTCCTTCTTCATCTACCTGGATGTCGCCTCGAATTTCGAACGCGACCTCGCCGCGCGCCTGGCCTGCATCGAGGAGGTGGTCGAGCGTACCTGGCCGGGCCGGCGCGGCGTCGACGGCCCGATCGAAATCGCCGACCTGGTGCGCATCGAGCCGCGCTTCTCGCGCTTCGCCGACTTCCCCACCCGCCTGGATTTCCTGCTCGATGCGCCGGGCGGCGGCCTGACCTGGGTCGGGACCTACGGGCCGACCTCGCGCTGGGAGGAGGGGCTCGGCATCGGCGTGGCGATCATGGAACGGCGCGGCTTCCCGCCCTCGGTCGTCGCGCGGCCGATGCGCGCCGGTCACTTCTGCGTTCTGCGCTTCGTCTCGCTCTTCGATCAGCGCAAGCCCGAGGAGGAGGCCGCGGTGCGCGCGCTCAACGAGGAGCTGGTGGACGCGATGATGCCGCTCGGGTTCTTGCCGTATAAGACCCCCGGCTGGGTGCTGGCGCGGCACCGCGAGCGGCTGGACCCGGGATTCGCCCGACTGGTGCGGGAGGTCCGCGGCGTGCTCGACCCGCAGGGGATGTTCAACCCGGGGCGGTGGGCGGTGTAAGACGGACGCTGCACCCGGAAGTAACCGGACCCGGGGCGCGCGCCGGCGACACACGCCAAGCCGGCATTACATCCGCGGGGTGGCGAGCACGCCGGCGCACGCGGCGGGCGCGCGCAACCCCAGTCGGCGCGGCGGGTTCGAGGCGGTCGGCGAAAATTACCCGGGCCGCAGGGAACGTGCCTTGCAAAGTCGGAGGACGGACCCGCGACCGATGTCGTGCAGGCCGGCAGGCGGGAATGAGCGACCCGGTCGGAGCACAACGACATGGAGAGTCAACACGGGACAGCGCGGCGGGCCGGGGCGGGATGGGCGGCGCCGCTGGCGACCCTTCTGCTCGGATTCGCGGCGACGGCGGCGCCGGCGTGGGCGGAGCCGAAGCCGGCCTCGAGCTGGGTGCCGGCCCACGCCAACAACTACACGGTGCGCGGTAGCCGCTCGATCACCTACGTGGTCATCCACGACATCGAAGGCGGCGCGCCGGGCGCGATCGCGCACATGCGCAATCCGCACTCGGGCGTGAGCGCGCACTACGTGATCGGCTACGAAGGCCACCTCACGCAGATGGTCGCGGACCACAACATCGCCTGGCACGCGGGGAACTGGTCGATCAACGAGCACTCGATCGGCATCGAGCACGCCGGCCGCGCGGCCACCGGGGGTTACACCGAGGCCGAGTACGCCAAGTCGGCGGCGCTGGTGCGCTGGCTGTGCGACACCTACGGGATTCCCAAGAACCGGCACCACATCATCGCCCACGCCGAAGTGCCCGATCCGGACGGGAGCGGGTACGGCGGCTCGCACCACCATTGGGACCCGGGTCCGCACTGGAACTGGACGCACTTCATGGCGCTGGTGACGGGCGGCGGCGGCGGGGGCGGGAGCAGCTCGGGCGGCGGCGGAGTCAGCCCGCCGCCCCCGGCCCCCCCGGCGCCGCCGTCCTCGGGCGGCGGACGCCTGGCGCTGAAGGTCACCGCCTCCGCGCTCAACGTGCGCGCGGGCGCCGGGACCGGCCATGCGATCGTCGGCGGCATCGGCAGCGGCCAGGTCTACGTCTCCATGACCTCGTCGGGCGCCTGGCGCAAGATCTGGTTCCGCGGCAACACCGGGTGGTGCCACGGGAGTTACCTGACCCACGTGCACGCGACCGCGCGCAAGGTCACGGTCGATGCCTTGAACGTGCGCAGCGGCCCGTCCACCGGACACGCGGCGGTCGGCAGGGCGCACGACGGCGAAATGTACGTGACCACCGGGACCAGCGGCGCCTGGCGCAAGATCTGGTTCGGCGGCGCCGGTCGCTGGTTCCACGGCGGGTACACGTCGGAAGTGGGGCTGTAGCGGCAACCCAACCCGGAACGCAAGCGGCCCCCGGCGGAAGCGCTTCCGCCGGGGGCCGCATTTTTTTCGGGGAGGGCGCGGGGTTACTTGCCGTGACGCTCGAACCAGGCCTGGGCGCCCTTCGGGTTCGGGGTCATGGTGTCCTTGCCCGGGGTCCAGTTCATCGGGCACACGTCGCCGGTCTTCTGCGCGGTCTGGAAGGCGCGCAGGACGCGCAACGTCTCGTCCACGTTGCGACCGACGCTCAGGTTGTTGATCGTGGAGTGCTGGATCGTGCCGTCCGGATCGATGAGGAAGAGGCCGCGCAGCGCGACGCCGCTCGGCAGCAGCACGTCGTAGCTCCGAGAGATTTCCTTGTTGAGGTCCGCCACCAGCGGGTACTGGATGCCCCCGAGGCCGCCCTTGGTGCGCGGCGTCGAGTTCCACGCCAGATGGCTGAACTTGCTGTCCACGGAGACGGCGATGACTTCGGCGCCGAGCTCCCGGAACTCGGAGAGGCGATCCTGGAAGCCGGTGATCTCGGTGGGGCAGACGAAGGTGAAGTTCAGGGGGTAGAAGAAGAGGATGGTCCACTTGCCGCGATAGTCTTCGAGGCTGAGGTTCTTGAACTCGTTGCCGACGAGGGCGTCGGCCTTGAACGCGGGGGCCTTCTGACCGATGAGCGACATGACGTCTCCTTGCATACGTAGAATACCGGACCAGCATGGGGATCCGGCGCGTTGCGAGTCCGCGAGGGTACCCCGGGAAGGCCGAGAATTATAGGTCTGCGGCCGTCCGGATGCAAGGAGAAAAAGCGGCAGGGCGTGGGGAGCGGGGGCGGAGGGGGCGAGCGGGAGAGGTGCGCCGGCGGCCCAGCGGCGCGACGCTGAGCCGCCGGCGAGGGGGATGGCGAAGGAAAGGACGGTCAGACCATGCACAGGGCTTCTTCGAGGATCATTTCGGGATGGGCGGCGGCGACGGCGCGCACGCAGGTCGCGCGCAGGCCGTAGGCGTCGTCGACGGTGTCGAAGGCCACGGAGTCTCCCTCCACCAGGTCGTCGAAATCGACGCGCTCCAGGGCGGAGCTGTGGAAGAAGACCTCACGGCTGTCGGCATCGAGGATGAATCCGTAGCAGCCCATGGGGGTGAGATTCGTCAGAATCCCCTTCTGCATAGCCGGCACCTCCAGATTCCGGACGGGTCGGGTGGGGCTCGCGCCGCGCGTCGTTCGCGGCGGGCGATGGCTTCCATAGGATCTATCGGCGGCGGGGCGCGCCGGCTTGAGCGGCAACCGGAATGGAAGGCCGCGATCGCGGGGTCCGCCACCGGGGCGCATGGTTGGGCTTGCGAGGTTCCGGCGGCACGGCTACAATGCGCCCGCCCCTTCCTTCCCCCCCCCGCGCTTCCTGATCTGGGTGCGCCTGCATGGCTCGTGCTGACGACCTCGGCGACCTGCTCGCCAAGCTCAACCGCATCGGCATTGCCCTGTCGAGCGAGCGCACTCTCACCGCGCTCCTCGAGCTCATCCTGCGCGAGTCGCGGCAATTCGCGAACGCCGAGGGCGGCAGCCTGTACCTGCGCGAGGGCGACAAGCTCAGCTTCCTCCTCTCCCAGAACGACGTCCTGAGCCAGCGCTACGGCAAGGGGAACACCGCCAAGTACTTCCTGGGCTCGCAGATTCCGCTCGCGAAGACCAGTCTGGCGGGCTACGTGGCGGTGACCGGGGAGACCTTGAACCTGGAGGACGCGTACGCGATCCCGCCGGAACGCGAGTACGGGTTCAATACCGACTTCGACCACAAGAACCAGTACCGGACGCGGTCGGTGCTGGTGGTGCCGATGCGGGACCCGGAGGGGCGGATCACGGGCGTGCTGTCGCTGATCAACGCGCGGGACGAGCAGGGGGCGGTGATCCCGTTCCACGCGCGCTTCGAGTCGCTGATGGCGTCGCTGGCGTCGCAGGCGGCGGTGGCGATCCGCAACGCGCGGCTGACGCAGGAGCTCAAGGACGCCTACCTGGACACGATCACGCGGCTGTCGGTGGCGGCCGAGTACCGGGACGACGACACCGCGACGCACCTGCAGCGGATGAGCCTGTATGCGCAGATCGTGGCGGAGACGCTCGGGTTTTCGCAGGAGGAGAGCGAGCGGCTGCGCTACGCGGCGATCATGCACGACGTGGGCAAGATCGGCGTGCCGGACGCCATTCTCCTCAAGCCCGGGAAGCTGTCGCCCGAGGAATTCGAGGAGATGAAGAAACACACGGTGATCGGCGCGAAGATCCTGGGGAAGGCGCAGTCGGACATTCTGCGATTGTCGGAGACGATCGCGCTGACGCACCACGAGAAGTGGGACGGGACGGGTTATCCGCGGAAGCTGGCGGGGGAGGCGATTCCGCTGCCGGGGCGGATCACGGCGGTGGCGGACGTGTTCGACGCGCTCACCTCACGGCGCTGCTACAAGCCGCCGTTTTCGAGCGAGCAGGCGATCTCGATCATTCGCGAGGGGTCGGGGAAGCACTTCGATCCGCGCGTGGTGGAGGCCTTCCTGGCGTCGCTCGACGCGGTGCTCAAGGTGAAGGCGCAGTACTCGGAGTAGTCAGGGGGGGCGGCGGCGGGGGCGGGCGCCCAGCCCTACCGCGCACCACTCCCGGGCGGCAGCGGCGCGCCCGGCGGCTGTCCGCACGCCGCCCGGAAGGCCGCGTCGTCGCTGGCCGCGCTCACCAGAAACGGCGGCCGGCCCAACGCCAGACGATGCGTGCGCTCCACGTACGTCGCGATCGTCGCCAACGCGCACAGGATCGCCCCGCTCAAGAAGCCCGTCAACACCGCCAACGTCGTCCAGCCGGGCAGGGTCAGGCCCAGACAGAAACTGATCGCGGCGTGCAGCGCCGCCACGAACCCCAGGCCCGAGGCCGCGGCCGCCAGCAGCCAGAGGAACAGGATCGGCACCCGCGAGTACGCGAAAAGCCCCTCCACCGCCATCGCCAGGCTCTTCTCCAGCGTGTACTTCGGCTGCCCGAATCGCCGCGGCGGAGCGTCGAACGCCACGAAAACCCGGCGAAAACCCGACCACATCACCATCGCCCGCCAGAACGGCGGCTCCGAAAACTGCAACAGCCCGTCCACCACACGGCGATCGAGCAGACGGAAATCCGCCACCCCCGCCGGCAGGTCCAGCCCGCAGAGCCTCCGGAAAACCCAGTAGAAACCGCGCGAAAGCAGCCGCTTCGACCACGTCTCCTCGCCGCTCCCCTCCCGCCGCGTCTGCACCACCTCCGCGCCCGCATGCCACGCCTCGAGCAGGGCGGGCAAGAGCGCGGGCGGGTGCTGCAGATCCGCGTCCAGGCTGATCACCGCCCGCCCCCCCGCCGCCCGCATGCCCGCCAGGAGCGCCGCCTGATGCCCGAAATTCCGCGAGAGCGCGAGGTACCGCACGCGCGCATCCCGCGCCCGCAGTTCCCGCAGCACCGCCAGCGAGCCGTCGGTGCTGCCGTCGTCCACGAAGATGAACTCGAAGCTCTCCGCCCGGTCGCGCAAGGCGCTGGTCAGGCCCTCGAAGAGCGGGCGCAGCGATTCCTGCTCGTTCAAGAGCGGCAACACGATGGAGACGGCAGGCCCCTCGACAGCGCTGTCCATGCACCTTCCCCGGTCAAGAGTGGAGCGGTTTGACGGCGGTGGCCATCATGATGTCGAACAGGTTCAGCGGCACCGGCAGGTCGAGCCGCCCGCCGAGCGTCAGCCCACGATAGGCCCACTCCCGCTCCGGCGACCGCAAGACCAGCATCCCGTACAGCATCGCCTTCAGGCTCCGCGTGTAGCCGACGTACCGGACCCGGTCGACGCGCAGCCCGGCGCCGGTCAGCGCCTGCCCCAGTGTCCGCCGCGAAAAATAAAACAGGTGCGTGGGCGGATGGATCAGGCGCCAGCGCTCGCCGCGCCAGCGCGCGACCGCGCTCTCCACGTCGCCGGTCGTCAAGGCCAGCACGCCGCCGGGCCGCAGCCAGCGCGCGGCCTTCTCGAGCACGCGCACCGGCCGGGCCAGGTGCTCGATCGTGTCCCACAGGCAAATGACGTCCCGGCTCTCGGGCTCGTCCGGGAGGTCCAGGAAGTCGGCGCTCTCGACGTCGAGGCCGAGCACTCCGCGCGCGTGCTCGACGCACTCGCGACTGATGTCCAGCCCGGAAACCTGCCAATGCCGGCGCGCCAGCTCAAGGAAGAAACCGTAGGCGCAACCGATCTCCAGCAGCCGGCCGCCCGGCCGCAGGGCCCGCAGGTCCCGGATGCGGGCGCGAAAATTCCGCTGGATCCAGGGCTTCTCCGCCGGATAGTCCTGATACTCCCGGCCGTGGAAATAGTCCAAGGTATACGTGGCGCGGGCGTCCACGCCGCCCGGATAGTAGACCAGGCCGCAGGAGCCGCACTCGACGATCCCTACCGATGGGAACCGGGTGCGCGGCGGTTCGGCGCACCCGCAGAGCTCACAGGGCTCGCCCACAGCGTACATCCATCCAGGAGGTTGCGGCAGCGCCGAACTACGCGGGCGCGCCGGCGCTTCCGGCCGCGCTCGCCGCCGGGGGCAGGCGCCGGCGGGCGCGGGCGGCGTACGCGCCGAGCGCGCCTTCCAGGAGCCAGGCGCCCGCGCAGGCCGGCGCCAGCAGGTGATAGCAGGAAGCGAAAGAGATCCCGCCGCCCGAATAGATCGCCACGGCCGGCAGGGAGGTCGGCACCAGGAAGAGGGCGAGCTTGAGCAGCGTCCAGCGCCGCAGCGCGAGGAGCAAGACCACGAGCGCCACGAACGCGAGCCCGTGGGACGGCACCGGCACGGACGCGGTTCCGAGCGCCAGCCGGGCCGGCGGCGTCTCCGTCAACACCCGGAGCACGCGGCGGGCGACGATTCCGAGATACCAGAGCGGGTCGGAGGCGACATCGTGCAGCACCTTGTCCCGCAGCACGGTTCCGTAGCGCGGCCACTCCCAGGGCATCTTCACGTAGTTCCGCCCGGCGTCCCAGTACTCCTGGGTGTAGAACCCGCCGGCCTCGAGCGCAGGCAGGCGTTCACCGTAGCGTTCCTGGATCGCCTCGCGCGCATAGGCATGGGCCTTGACGTCGTCGAAGGCGTAGCCATGCCGGTCGTCGAAGTCGCCGAGCCCGCACCAGACCGGATGCCAGAACTGGTGGAGCTGGCGGCCGCCGCCGCGATAGGCGATGCCGCCGGCCGCCTCCACGAAGCGGGAGGCTGCGTCGATCTTCGCGGCGAAGTAGGTCCGCCAGCCGGCGAGGCCCGCGGCGAGGGCGGCCAGGAGGACCGCGACCAGCCCGAGGCGGAGCAGCGGCCGGTAGGCGCTCGTGAGGTACGCGGCCGCCGCGGAGAGCAGGATGCTTGCCGGTTCGATCCGCACCTGCATGACGCAACTGAGCAAGAGCCCGGTGCCCAGCGCGACCGCCCACGGGTACAGGCGCGCGGCCCCCTGCGGGGCGCGTTTTGCGACCAGGATCGGCAGGTGGAACGCCAGGACGAGGAGGGCGATCGAGATCGTCCAGCCGAAGACGTTGTCGTTGCCGTAGACCTCGTAGAGCTGGAAGGGATGGGAGCCGGCCAGAAGCACCAGCAGGAGCCCCAGGAACGGCCGGCGCGCCCAGCAGAAGGCGACGAAGAGCGCCTCCAGCGCCAGCATGAACGCCAGCGCGCTCGTCGGCCACATCGATGCGTTATCCGGTGTTCCACTGAGCCAGGTGTCCGGCAGGTAGAGGAAGAGCTTGCCGAGCGAGCCGTCACGGATCGCGTACCCCTGTTCGGTGCGCAGGGAGTCCCCGTGCTCCGCCACGAAGCGGCGTGCGCCCTCGCCGCTCTGGTCGAGCTTGATGACTCCGGTGGTGACCGGATAGACGCCCAGATACCAGTAGAAGTAGAGGAACTGACCGCTGAGCCGGGCGCCGGTGCAGCCCCAGGCGCGCCAGGTCCGTTCGAGTTCGCGTCCCGAGGCCACGAAGAGGCATTGCCAGAGAAAGATCAGGATGCAGCCGGCGACCAGGAAGGGAGTGGCCACGCGCGGGCGGCCCAGGAGCCTTCCCTGCCGGACCAGATCGACGTAACCGCGGGCGACGAGGCGCGGGCAGGCGCTCATGAGGTCCCCTTGCGTTTCATCTCGCGGTCTTGCACGGCGACGGGGAAACGTAGCACGGCGCGCGGGTAGGACGCAAGCACGGGACAGCTACGGGGTGGATGTCCGCACGTGCACCTGGCCGCATCCTCGTTCTCCTGACCTGGCCGTAGGGGCGCGGCGTGACGCGCCCCTACGTGGAACAGCGTATGCCGGGTCCGCTCGCCCCGAGGCGCCTTGCCCGCCGACGTGCGCCCACGGCCCGGCACGCCGCGCCGGAGGCCGCGGCGGCTTCATCCCGGCGGTGGCCTGCGCCGTAGGGGCGCGTCTCGACGCGCCCCTACGCGAACTGCGCAGTGCCGGACCTGCGGCCATCCGGCGCCGGCGAGCTACGTCCGGATGTCCCGCCACCGGAACACCGCCGCGCCGATTCCCAAGAACGCCGCCGCGAAGAGCCCGCACATGCGCGCCGCCGGCCACATCCCCGCCCAGTCGATCTCCGGATAGAACACCCCCTTCCAGAACGAGGTGTACGTCGTGAAGAGATACGGCCGCAACTCCGTGAAGAACGGCACCTCCGCCAGGAGCACCGACGCAATGTACACGCTGAACCCCGTCAGGATCGCCACCACCGGATTCTCCAGCAGCGCCGACAGCAGGTAGGAAAACGCCGCCAACGGCGCCAACGACAGACACCCCAGCACGCACCCCAGCGCCATCCGTTCGAGCGCCAGATCCCGACCCATCAGCCACGGCCGATGCGCCTCGTCGTTGAAGAAGGTCTTGCCGAAGACCACCAGCCCCACCCCTTCCTGCCCCAGCCCGAAATGCCCGATCATCAGGCATAACCCGTATTGAAAGACCAGGAGCACCAGCACGAAGAAATACACCGCAATGAATTTCGCCGCGAAGATCTGCAGCCGCGAAATCGGCCGGAGCAGCATGCTCCGCAGCGTGCCCTCCTTCGCCTCCCCCGCGAGCTGCCAGGCGAAGAGCACGGTGACGAAGAGCGGCGCCAGCAGCGAATGCCCCAGTCCCATCGACCAGGCGCTGTAGAGCAGGCCGTTGATGAACGGTTTGTGATCGATCCCGCGCCCCAGCTTGTTGAGGGTGCGCTGCAGCGCATTGAAGTTCGAGGTCTTGAAGCCGAGCAACACCAGGAGCGCGAAACCCGCGAGCAGCACGAACCCCGCCCAGAAGAGATGGCTGCGCGCGAGCTTCGACATTTCGATCCGGATCAGCCGCCCCAGCCCGGCCCCGCGGCGCGCCGCGACCGCCGCCTTCTCCGCGAGGCACCGCGTTTCCCGCTCCGTCATCGCGCACCCGCCCCGGCCGGTTCGTCGGTCAGCTTGAGGAAGACGTCTTCGAGCGTAGCGCTGAGCGGCGTGATCTCGTAGACGCGCACGCCGCGCGCCACCAGCCGCGCGTTGACCTCCGGAATCGCCTCCGCCGCCAGCTCCAGCAGGAGGGCCCCGTCCTCGCCGCGCACCGCGCCCGCGCCGGGCGTCGGCCCCGGCCCGTCCCCCCCCGCCGCCGCCCGCTCCCCCCCGCCGCACCCGCCGGCGACGAATTCCTCGACCACCGCGCGCGCCGTGTCCGCCGGCGTCGCGCGCAGCCGCCAGGTCGGACGCTGCTCCAGCAAACGCCCGACCTCGCCCTGGAAGCGCAGCCGCCCGCGGTCGATGATCGCGATCCGGTTGCACACCTGCTGCACCTCCGCGAGCAGGTGGCTCGACAGGCAGATGGTCAGGCCTTCCGTACGGTTCAGGTCGAGGATCAGGTCGCGCATCTCCTTCATGCCGCGCGGGTCGAGTCCGAGCGACGGCTCGTCGAGCAGGATCAGCTCGGGATCGGGCAGGAGGGCCTGCGCCAGGCCCAGCCGCTGCCGCATGCCGTAACTGTACGCCCGCACCGGGTCGCCCTCACGACCCGCCAATCCGACCCGCCGGATCGCCTGGTCCACCTGCGCCCGCGTGGCGCCGCCCGCGAGCGCCGCGAACAGTTCCAGGTTGGCGCGCGCGCTCAACGCGCCGTAGAAGGCGGGCGTGTCCACGATCGCGCCCACGCGCACCAGCGCCCGCCGCCGACCCGCGGGCATCTCGTAGCCCAGCAGCTCCACCCGCCCGGCGCTCGGTCGGATCAGCCCCAGGATCATCCGGATCGTCGTCGTCTTCCCGGCGCCGTTCGGCCCGAGGAAGCCGAAGATGTCGCCGCGCCGGACCTCGATCGAAATCCCGTCCACCGCCGTGCGCCGGCCGTAGCGTTTCGCGAGGTTCTCGGTGCGCAAGAGGAGGTCGGGGGGCATTGGAAACCTACCGGAAACCTACCGGAAACCTACTGGACAACTACGTGATGGCGGATCATGATCCCGTCGAGGGACAGACCATGGCCGGCGACGTTTAGGGGTTTGGACGTTCAGGCGTTTAGGGTCTGATGGACGCGCGATTCCATCCTCGGCTCTCCGACTGATGCCTGACCCCTGATCCCTAACGCATCCGCCGACGAGCCGTGACGCCGGGTGCGGGGCGGGCATTGTAGTTCGGCCCGGGGCGCCGCTCCAGCCAAAATGCTGTTGGCGGGGCGGCGGCGCGATTGCTAGAATCCACGATCCGCCCCACGCCCCGGCCGCGTCGCACCGGGCTTTCTCCCCGGTTCTCGCCGCGACCTGCCGCACTACAGGAGAGACCCCCATGGCCAAAACCTTGCAGGAAATGCTCGGAGAGGCGCGCAAGGAAGTGCGCGAAGCCGCGCCCCCCGAGGTACGGCAAAAGCTGCAGGTGGAGCACGCGCTGCGCCTGATCGACGTCCGCGAGGACGACGAGTGGCGCGCCGGGCACCTTCCCGGCGCCGAACACATCGCCCGTGGGGTGCTCGAATTCCGCCTGACCAAGGCGGTCCCGGACAAGGCGACCGAGCTGATCTTCTACTGAGGGGGCGGGTCGCGTTCGCTGCTTGCGGCGCAGGCAGCCCGTACTCTCGGCTATGCCAACGTGACTTCGCTCGCCGGCGGCATTACCGCATGGCAGGGCGCGCAGTTCCCGGTGGTCAAGGACCGCGAGCTGACGCCGGACCAGGCGGAGCGCTACTCGCGTCACACCAAGCTGGACGCGATCGGGGCGAAGGGCCAGCTCAAGCTGCTCGAGGCGAAGGTGCTGCTGGTGGGCGCGGGCGGGCTGGGCTCGCCGGCGGCCTACTACCTGGCGGCGGCCGGCGTCGGCACCTTGGGCATCGTGGACGACGACGTGGTCGACGCCTCGAACCTGCAGAGGCAGATCCTGCACAGGGCGGCCGACGTCGGCCGGCCGAAGGTCGAGTCCGCGCGCGAGACGATCGAGGCGCTGAACCGCGACGTGAAGGTGGTGCCGCATCCGGTACGGTTGATCCCTGAGAACGCCCGCGAGATCCTGGGCGGCTACGACGTGATCGTGGACGGGGCGGACAATTTCGCGACCCGCTACCTGATCAACGACGTGGCCTTCGCGCTCGGCAAGCCGATCGCGCACGGCAGCATCTTCCAGTTCGAGGGCCAGGCCACGGTGATCGATCCGCGTGCCGGCGGGCCGTGCTATCGGTGCCTGTTCCCGGAGCCGCCGCCCGCGGACTTCGCCCCGAACTGAGAGGAAGCCGGGGTCCTGGGCGTGCTGCCCGGGGTCATTGGCCTGGTTCAGGCCACCGAGACCGTGAAGCTGCTGCTCGGCAAGGGCCAGTCGCTGGTCGGGCGGCTCCTGGTGTACGACGCCTTGAAGATGACCTTTCGCGAGTACGCGCAGCGCCGCGATCCGCGTTGCGCGCTCTGCGGCGAACACCCGACGATCACGGGCCCGGCGGGCGCCGGGGCAGGCGCCGTGGCAGCCGCGGCGACGACGGCGGCGCCCGTCTGCGGGCTGGGGAGCTGACGCGCGCGCGCGGGCGGCCGGTACCCGCGCGAATTCTGGCGCACGAGCCGCCGGGCGAATCCGGCGGCTCGTGGCGTTTCCGGAGCGGTGGCGCCGGCCGGCGGCGGAAGCGGTCGGAGCGCCGCCCGGTTCGTGCGCAGTTCCGCCTGCAGATGCGGTCGCAAAAGGCCGATTCGGGCGGGGACGCCGTGTTCTCGGGATCGGGCCAGCCCCCCGAGACTCCGGCCTCGCTGACCTCACGGCGCAGGCCTTCCGGCCTGCACCGAAGGGCCGGTGATCGCTGCCTCTTGCGACCGCCGCTTCCGGCGGAACGCATCCTCGGCGGCGGAAGTCGTCGGTCCGGCGATCGCCGGTTTTCCGTCCCCCGCCCTGCCCCCGAGCACACGCCCTGCAAGACGGAGGCTGCCCATGCCCCTGACCACGCTCCTCCTCGACGCCGGCGGGACCCTGGTCTTCCCCAACTGCCGGCGCATCGCCGACGAATTCGCCCGGGACGGCGTCGCGGTGGAACCGGAGCGGCTGGCGGCGGCCGAGGAGCGTATCCGGTTCGAACTCGACCGGCCCGAGGTCGTGGCGGCGTCGAACGATTCGCAACGCTGGAACCGCTACCTCGGAGAAATGTGCCGGCGCCTCGACATAGGGCAACTGCCCGAGGCAGCGTTCGGTCGCCTGAAAGCGTACCACGATCGCGAGAACCTGTGGGAGATGGTGCCGGCGGAGGTGCCGGGTGCGCTGGACCGGCTGCGCCGACGGCTGCGGCTCGGCGTGGTGTCGAATGCGAACGGGACGGTGCGGCACAAACTCGCGCGGCTGGGGCTGGCGGAACGCTTCGAGGTGATCGTGGACTCGCACGAGGAGGGGGTGGAGAAGCCGGACCCGCGGCTGTTCCGGATCGCGCTGGCGCGCATGGGGGTGGCGGCGGAGGAGGCAGCGTACGTCGGGGACTTGTACTGCGTCGACGTGGTGGGCGCGCGCGCGGCGGGCCTGTCGCCCATCCTGCTCGACCCACGCGACTGGTACGCCGACCGGCCGTGCCGGCGGGTGCGTTCCCTCACGGAGCTGGCGGACGCGGCGGAAGCGGGCAGTCTACACCGCGCGTAGGGCCGGGCGTGGCCGCGGGCGCGGGCGGCCGGGCGCATGCGAGATTCTGTAACGCGGCGTTGCGGCGAATCGTAACACGCGTGGGGGCGTCTCCCCTTTCGCTCCCGCCCGAATCCGCAAAACTCATTTTTATGAGGGCCTAAGTCCTTGCGTATCAACAGAATGTGCATTAGAAGAAGATTAGAGGCACGGTCATTGCAATACGACCCCGCGTCATTCGTTCATCAGGTTTCTTCCGGGTTGTGACCAGTGGAGTGAATGCACGATGGCGATGCGCGGTTCGAGCGTGGCGTGGAAGACGGTGGCGTGGGTCTTCATTCTGGGCGGGATGGTGGCGGCGGCGGACGAGTTTACGCTGGTGATTCGGGCGGGGACGCACGGCGGGCTGCCGGGCACGGGGCTGCGCAACCTCCGGATCTCGGCGCCGCGCGGCGTGGACCGGCGGCTGACCTTCCGGGCGCGGTTCGCGCCGAGCGCGGCCTACCTGACGGCGAGCGCGGCGAACCAGGGTGACTGGAACAAGCTGATGGGGATCTCGACGGAGCAGATTCACAAGAACAGCATTCGCCTGGGCTGGCGCTGGCTGCCGGCGGAGGGGAAGATCGAGGTCGGGTATTACGGGTATACGGACGGCGTGCGCATCAGCCACGGGTTGAAGAAGGTGGCGCTCGGCGAGTGGGTGAACGTGGAAGTGCGGCTGACCAACGCGTTCTCGACGGTGACGGCGGGCGGGTCCTCGTTCACGGTGTTCCGCAATCCGCTGCGGCCGCTCGGGCTGGGCGCGGGCATCCCGGTGCTGACCGCGGTGCTGCAGACGGCGTACTTCGGCGGCGACGAGGTGGCTCCGCACACGATGGCGATCAACGTG
>JACRIP010000635.1 GCA_016220045.1 Planctomycetota bacterium | reverse complement strand
GGCGGCGCCGCCCCCGGCCCGCCAGGTCGTCGCGGGCATCAAGCCGCACTACAAGCCCGAGGACCTGGTCGGCAAGTACTGCATCCTGCTCAACAACCTGGCGCCGCGCCCCCTGCGTGGCGTGGAGAGCCAGGGCATGGTCCTCGCCGCGAGCGACGGCGCCATGGTCGTCATCCTGTCTCCGGAAAAGCCCCTAGCCCCGGGCAGCGCCGTCTCGTAGCCGCCCGCGCACCCGCCCCTGCCCCCGCACGCAGAGTCGCTTGCCATGCTCGACAAGTTCAAAAAAGAGCGTGAGTCCGGAAAGCTTCGCGAATGGCTCTCCGGCATCATCTCCGGCGCCCCGGTGTGGAACGTCTTCGCGTCCCGCAGCCAGTGGCTCTGCCCCTTCTGCGGTCAGGTCGGCGCCGCGATCCTCGCGCGCACGGAGCTCGTGGACAAGGCCCTCGCCCACCTCTGCGACAAGTGCCCGGTCTTTCACACCGGCGTCCGCGAGCCGAGATTCAGCAAGGATCAGCTCGACCAGAAGGCGCTCTTCCTCGAAGTCAAGAACCAGATCGTCGCCAATCCGGCCTGGCAGCAGCGCAACGTCCAGGGCCACTGGTATTGTCCCTACTGCGTGCGCGAGTCCGAGGTCCAGATCCCGCTCGACGGCAAGATCAACCTCGAAGTCGTCGACAAGATGTACAAGCACGTCGAGAGCTGCTTCGCCTTCGACCACGGCCGCGGCGGGCAGAAGACGCTGGCCGAGCTGCAGCGGGCGATCGGGGCGGCGGACGCGGTGACCAAGATGGTGATCCTGGTCAAGCAGCGGATCGCGCAGAGCCCGGTCTGGCGCGTGAAAGACCCGAAGGGGTTCTGGATCTGTCCCTATTGCCGGCAGGTCATGCTCTCGATCAGCGCGTCGTCGCAAATGGTGCTGACCCAGACGGCGCCGGCGCAGATCGCGGCGCACCTGGTGAACCACTGCCTTGCGTACCGGGCCAAGAAGGAACCGGCGGCCAACGAGCTGGAGCTGGAAGCGATCTTCCGCCCGGCGGCGCCCACGCCGCCGCCCGGGGTGTTGCCGCCCGTCGACACCAATGCCCAGACGCGCATCATCACCGACCAGATGATCAAAAGCATGCAGAAGGAGCTGGCCGCCGTCAAGGCGAACCAGCAGGTCGATGTCGACACGCGTCGCGGCCTCGCCGAGGCGGCCAAGCGCCAGATGCAGATGCTCCCCGATCTGCCGAAGCTCCCCGGCTTCGATTTCCACGTGACCTACAAGCCGATGAGCCACGTCGCCGGGGACTTCTACGATTTCCCGCGCGTTACCGAGGACTCGATCGGCATTCTGATCGGCGACGTGGCCGGGCACGGGATCGAGGCCGGCATGGTGATGGCCCTGGTCAAGAAGGTCATCAGCATCCACTCGAAGGGCAAGGTTTCCCCGAAAGCGGCGCTGGTGGCGGCGAACCTGGACATCTACCCCGATCTCGACCGCCAGACCTTCGCGACCGTCTGCTACTGCGTGCTCAATCAAACCACGAAGGAGCTGGCGATCACGCGTGCCGGGCACAACCCGATCTACATCTTCAACCCCGCGCGTTCGCCCAACCTCCTGTCGCTGGAGCCGAAGGGGATGCCGGTCGGCGTGGACAAGGGGATGCGCTTCGAGGCGATGCTCGAGGAGATCGTCGTCCAACTGCAAGCGGGCGACATGGTCCTGATCTACACCGACGGCATTCCGGAGACGACGAACCCGAAGGGCGAGGAGTTCGGTTTCGAGCGCGTGCAGCAGCAGCTCGCGCAGTACGGCGCGGTGGATCCGAAGGTGCTCCTGACCATGCTCGACCTGGCGGTCAACGAATTCCGCGGCGCGCAGCGCGCGGTGGAAGACGACATCACGGTGATCGGGATCAAGGTGAAATAGGTTCTGGCCCCGCGACCCGGGGCCCGGGAAAGCCGGAGCGGCGATGGAAGTACGATCGAGCGACAAGGGCAGTTTCTACGTGGTCGAGGTCCAGGGCCAGATCGGCGTGTCCGAGGTGGACTCGTTCGAGATGTACCTGAAGAGCCTGAAGTCGCGCGGCGTGCTGAAGATGGCGGTGGAGCTGTCGCAGGTGGACAGCGTGGTCAGCGGCGCGATCGGCGCGCTGATGGGGATGGCGGACGACCTGGAGGCGGTCGGCGGGCGGCTGGTGCTGCTCGCGCCGAACCCGAAGGTGCTGACCGTCTTCCGCCGGATGGGGCTCGACCAGGTGTTCAAGATCTACGACCGCGAGGAAGAGGTTCGTAAGGCGTTTCCCTGATGAGCGCAGACGCCCCGGACGCCGCCGTACCCGCGCCCGACACGCCGTTTCGGCGCTTGCTGGTCGAGCGCGGGTGGCAGCGCTATGCGATGGTAGAGGGGAGGCGGATCTCCTACGCGGAGGCGGGGGCGGGGAGGCCGGTCTTTCTGCTGCACGGGTTGGGGGGGAGCGCGTACGACTGGCGGCACAGTCTGGCCTTCCTGGCGCGGCGGCGGTTCCGGGCGATCGCGGTGGAACTGCTGGGGGCGGGGTTCTCGGAGAAGCCGGCGGACGACGACTATTCGGTGCAGGCGCAGGCGGAGCGGCTGGCGGGGCTGGCGGACGCGCTCGGGATCAAGCGCGTGTCGCTGGTCGGCAACTCGCTCGGGGGAACGGTGGCGCTGGCCTTCGCGCAGGCGCATCCGCGGCGGACGCAGAGTCTCGTGCTCATCGATCCGGCGTGTTTCCGGGAGCGGCTGCCCTTCTATTTGCGGCTGGCCAGGATCCGGCTTTTGCCGGAGGTGGGCATCCGGCTGATCCCGGATCGCGCGCTGGTCTACGCCATCATGCGGGGCCTGTACGGGGACGCGTCCAAGATGGAGTCGGACGCGGTGGACGAGTACCTGGCGGAATTGCGGCGGCCGGGGCGGAAGTCGACGTTGCTGGAGATCATCCGGCATTTGCTGGAGGACGATCCGACGCATTTCGAGCGCGGGATCGCGGCGGTGAAGGCGCCGACGCTGGTGCTGTGGGGGGAGAAGGACCGGCTCTTGCCGGTGGCGCATGCGGCGCGGCTGGCGGCGGCGATCGCGGGTGCGCATTTGCGGGTGTATCCGGGGGTGGGGCACATCCTGAACCAGGAGATCCACGACCGGTTCAACCGGCTGACGTCGCGCTTTTTGCGGTATGTGGCGCGGCGGCCGGCGACGGTGGCGGCGAAGCGGCGCGCGCGCGCGGCCTTCGAGGCGGCGGCGGGTCGGGAGTGACGGCGCGCCGCGCGCGGCGCGCAGTGGCCGGTGGTCGGTGGACGGTGGACGGTGCGCGGTGGCCGGTGGTCAGTGGACGGTGGTCGGTGGTCGGTGGTGAGTGGACGGTGGTGGGTGGACCGTGGAAAGAGGAGGAGGCGAGGCAGACCTTGGGGGGCTGGGCTCCCACGCGGCGTGGACGCGGCGTGATGCCCTCCTACGACCGAGGACCCACCACTCGCACTGACCGCGCACGGCAGACTGCCCACCGTCCACTCCCCACGGACCACCCACCACCGCCCCCCGCCCCGTCCACCGTCCTCTGTCCACTGACCACCGTCCACCGTCCACGGACCACTGACCACCGTCCACCGCCCCGACCACCGTTCACATTCCACCGTTCACCGTCCACTCTCCACCGTCCACTTCCCACCGCCCACCGTCCACTTCCCACCGTCCACCGCCCACCGTCCACTGACCACCGTCCACCGGCCACCGCCGCGTCAGCGCGGCTCGATGTGCAACGCCGCGAGCAGCGTCCCCGTGGCCTTCTGGTGCTTGTAGACGGCCATCGTGTAGTCGATCGTCGCCTTCGCCGCGTTCTCCTCGGCCTGCGCTACGTCCTTCTGGATCTGCAGGACCTGGTGGCTGGTCGACAGCCCCAGCTCCAGCCGCTTCTCCTCCGCCTCGAGCTGCTTGCGCGCAAGCTGCCCCGCTACGGTGTTCGCCTCGATGCGCTTCGCCACCGTCGCCAGCTCCCGCACCGCCTCCCGCACCTCCACCACGATCTGCTGCTCCGCGCTCTTGGTCTGCAGGATGATCCGCCGATGCTCCGCCGACGCCCGCTTCTCCCGGCCGCGCGCCGTCCGGCTGCCGAACGGATACTCCAGCACCGCCCCGATCTGCCACGTCTTGTAGTCGGTGGACATGGTCTGGCGATAGCTCTCCTGCATCCCCTCGGCGAGGCCGTTGTAGCGGAAGGACCAGCTCACGTCGAGGAGCGGAAGCTGCTCGTTCTGCGCCTGCACCAGCACCAGCTCCTGCTGGTCCGCGAGTTTGAGCAGGCGCGCCAGCTCAGGTCGTCGCCCGATCGCCGTGATGATCGAGCTCTCGACCTCCGTCGGGTAGGCCATGAAGAGCGGCTCGTCCGCCGGAACGAGCGTTACGTCCCACTCGTCGAGGTTGCGACGCACCGGGAAGATCAGGCTCTTCAGGCGGTCGGCCGCGTTCTCGATCGCCGTCTCCGCGACCAGGATGCCCTCCTGCTGCGCCGCGACCGACGCCTCCGCCGACAGTTCCTCGATCGGCGCCATCGAGCCCACCCGCACCTTGTTGCGGTTGACCTCGAGCAGCCGCTGCGCCAGCCGCAGCGACTTCTCCTTCACCGCCCGGTCGTTGATCGCGAAGACCAGGTTCCAGTAGGCCGTCAGCACGTTGAAGACGCTGGTCGTCAAATCGATCTCGAACTGGTCGTGCGCGGCCGCCTTGCCCTTGCGCGCAATGCGGATCGGGGCCATGACGTACTTCGTGCCGCCGCCGCGCAGGATCGACTGCGTGAGGCCGAACCCGATCGAGGTCGTCCACGCCGGGTTGAGGGAGGCGAACTCGGAGTTCGAGTAGGAGCGCTGGCCCTGGTAGTCGACCGTGTACTTGAGGCCCTGGAAGAGCTGGCCCTTGACGCCGATATCGAACTGGTGCGACTGGTTGTTGAGGATTTCGGCGCCCGAAAGCTCGCTGCCGGTCGCGCGCACGTCTTTGCCGGCGGTGTAGTTGTAAAACCCGATCGGATCGAAGATGCCCATCGCGGAGACGATGTCCCAGTGGCCGATTTCGGGTCCGATGCGGCTGATCTGGACGTCGAGGTTGTTGGCGAGGGCGAACTCGACCGCCTCGCGCGCCGAGAGGCGCAGCGTGGCGCGGTCCGGGCGCTCGGGCGCGGCAGGCGCGCCGGGTGCTACGGGAGGCGCCGTAACCGGCGCCGCGGGCGCGGCGGTCGGCGCGGGCGGCTGGGCGTCCTCGGCGCCGAGGGGAAGGGCCGAGAGCGCGACGAGGGCCAGGAGGCGCACGCACCGGCGGGCGAGCGTTCCGCGCGGGCGGCAAAGCGGGTAGGCGGTCATTTCGGATCTCTCTCGAAGCGATCGGCGGAGGAGATGCGGTAACCTCGGGCGAACACCGCAGCGGGCATCGCGCCGCGGCTCTCGGGTTTGACTTCCAGGAGGCGGACGGCGCCGCCGTCCCCGGCGGCCACGCGGATGCCTTCCGGCTCCACGGCGAGCACGGCGCCCGGGGCCGGGGCGGCGGGGCCGTCGGGCGCGGGCGCGGCGATCGCCTGGGTGCGCAGGATCCCGAGACGCAGCGGGGCGGTCTCTCCGGCGCGGTGCAGCCGGCTGAAGGCGCCCGGCCAGGGCGTCACGCCGCGCACGCGGTTGTGAATCGTGGCCGCGGCGGCGGTCCAGTCGAGCTCGCCGTCGGCCTTGGTCAGCATGGGCGCGCAGGTCGCCAGACGTTCGTCCTGTTCCGCCAGGCGCGGCGGTCCGGCCGCGAGCAGGGCGAGGGCGCGCACGGCCGTCTCCGCGCCGAGGCGGGCGAGCCGCGCTTCCAGCTCCGCCGCGGTCTCGTCGGGCGTGATCGCGAGTGCCGCGTCGAGCAGTACCGGCCCGGCGTCCATTTGCGGCGCCATGCGGAAGATCGTCACGCCGGTCTCGCGGTCGCCTTCGATGAGCGCACGTTGGATGGGCGCGGCGCCGCGATGGCGCGGCAGCAGCGACCCGTGAACGTTGTAGCATCCGAGGGGCGGCAGGGCGAGCAGCTTGCCGCCGACCCATTGGCCATACGCCGCGGTCAGGATCAGCGCGGGGGCGAGCACGCGCAGGGCCTCGCGTGCGGCGCCGGTATTGACCCGCTCCGGTTGCAATACCTGAAGTCCGAGGCGCAGCGCCGCCTGCTTGACCGCCGACGCGTGCAGCTTGAGTCCGCGCCCGGCGGGCCGATCCGGCTGGGTCAGCACGGCGGCGATCTCGTGGCCGGTCGCGCGTACCGCCTCCAGGATGGGGACGGCAAAGCCGGAGGTGCCGGCGAAGACGAGGCGCAAACCCACGCAGAGGTCTCCGGGCGCGGTCGGGGGCGGATGGGGCAGACGGGGTCATTCGGGGAGCGCGGAAGTCGGCGCATTATAGGACG
>JACRIP010000638.1 GCA_016220045.1 Planctomycetota bacterium | reverse complement strand
TGGCGAACGGGGTGAAGCTGACGACGCAGATCGTGGATTGTCGGCCGGAGGAGGTGGAGATCGGCACGCCGGTGCATCTGGAATTCCGGAGGCTGCGGCAGGACGGCGAGTCCGGGATCATCTGCTACGGGTACAAGTTCGTGCCCGCGGTGGCGGCGGGGGGGGCGGCGGCGACGACGGCTAAGGCGTAGGCCGCCGAAGAGGAGGAGGAGACTGCGGCGCGGGCGTGGGGCAAGGGGAGGGGGGAACGGAGCGGGTGGCGGGGGACGGGCGAGGGGACCGGGGGGCGGGGCAGGCGGGTAGCGGTGTGGACCGGGATGGCGGAGGGTGTGGGGACGGGGGAAGTTGTGGTGGCGGAAAGGGCGGAGGGCAGGCGGCGACGAAAGCGGAACCGCGCGCCGAGGTCGCAGGACCAGCGTCGAGCGCCACCGCGACTGGCGGGGCAACCGGAGCGGCGGCGCCTACAGGGGGCGCGTGCGATCGGTGCGGCACAGTCACCATTGCGGGCTCAATGCGCACAAAACAGGTGATTGTCCCGGTTTCCCGGCCGCCGGAAAAATCTGGCCGTCGCAAGTCCATGCGTCTAGAATGTCCGGTGCCGTCCCCAGCAGCGAGGGCCACCATGCTGACGCGCACCAGCGATGGTCTCGAGATCCCGGAGACGATCCTCTCACTAGACGAATTCCGCGAGTACCTCGGCGCGTTGTGCGGTCCCGCGCCACGCGTCCACCTTTCTCGCGGGAGGGAGTGCCTCGAGATGCGCCCGCAGAACTCCCGCAGTCATGGTCCGGTCGTCGCAGCGATCGATCACGCGCTCCTGCGACTCGAGCAGGACTTGAACGTAGGGCGGTGCTTTCTCCGCCCAAGAAGGAAGCGGTGATTCGCGGCGAGGCGGATCGACTGCTCGGGCGGGCGGCGGTGACGCGCGGGTGGGTGGGTGAAGGCCGATTGGCGGAGGCCGTAGCGGCGCAGGAGCGGGAGGAGACGGAGGCCTGCCGCCCGCGGCGGCTTCTGGGCGCACTCCTGGTCGAGCGCGGCGACCTGACTGGGGCACAACTCACGGCGTTGCTCGACGCCCAAGCCCGGGCGGCGATCCAGGAGGAGGACGCTCTCTTCGGCGCGATCCTGGTGCGCAACGGCTTGGCTTCGTGGGATGCGGTCGGCGCTGCCCTCGGTGCCCAACTTGGCATGCGGGTGCCGAAGCGAATCGGGGAGATCCTGCAGGAGCGCGGGGAGCTGTCGGCGCAGGTGTTCGCCGCCACGCTGCGGGCGCAGGAGCGGATGACGGGCAAGCGGGAGCGCGGCGCGGCGCGTTCCGAAGCGGAGGGGAGCGGCTGCGCCGCGGCTCCGGCCCCCGGCCCGAGGTCTGCTACCTCCCACGACGTGGCTGGGGGTGCCGCCGCCAGCCCTCTGGACGTGACCGTTGGCGAGGCGGCATGGGACGCTGACCATCCCGCCGCGCCGGGCGCCGCAACGGAGATACCGACCGACGTCGCTCCCGCCCCGCCGCCACCCCCCGCGCCGCTCCTCGCGGGCCGCTACGAGATTCTCCAAAAGCTCGGCGAGGGCGGCATGGGCGCGGTCTACCGGGTGCGCGACCGCCGACTCGGCCGCGAAATCGCGCTCAAGCTCCTCCTCTGCGCCGAGCGCGGGCTTGCCGAGCCCGACGACCTCGACCGCTTTCAGCGCGAAGTCAACGCAGCGGCCGCGCTCCATCACCCCGGGATCATCCGAGTCCTGGACGTCGGCGAGACCGACGGCAAGCCGTACTACACCATGGAACTGCTCCCGGGCAAGGACCTCGCAGCCACACTCCGCACCGAGCGGGTCGGGCCGGACATGGCGGCGGAGATCACCGCGCTGGTCGCAGAAGCCCTCGCCTTCGCTCACGCCCATTACGTCCTCCATCGCGACATCAAGCCCGCCAACGTGATCCTGCACCGCGAGCCTCCACCGCCGGGAACCCTCGGCCCCGGCCAACTGACCGCAAAGCTGCTTGATTTCGGCTTGGCGAAGTTCGCCGGACGCGAGGTTCAGGTGCCTGCAAGAGCGGCGGCGGACGGGTCGCGGCACGAGCTGACGCGCCCCGGCGCCTTGATGGGGACTCCACTCTACATGTCTCCGGAGCAGTTCCGAGAGGCCACGAACGTGGACAGCCGGGCGGACGTGTACTCCCTCGGCGCGGTGCTCTACGAGATGCTGACCGGCGCTCCGCCCTTCAAGGACTCGCCTTCGTTGGCGGCGCTGATCGGGCGCGTTCTTGACGAAGACCCGGCGCCGCCGTGTCGGCTTGCGCGCGGCCTCGACCCGGATCTGGAGACGATCTGCGTCAAGTGCCTGGCGAAGGACCGGGCCGACCGCTATGCGACCGCAGCGGAACTGGCCGCGGACTGCCGCCGCTTCCTCGGGGGCGAGCCGATCTCGGCGCGACCGACCGGCCCGATCGGCCGACTCTGGAAGAAGGCGAAGCGCAACCGTCGGGTTGCGGTCGCACTGGCCGCGCTGACGAGCACCGCGGTGGTGGGTGCGGTCACGGCGTCGCTCGTCTACGATTCCTATGAGCGCCAGCGGCGGGCCGGCGAACGACGCGCGCTCGAGATGACACGTGCGGACGGACTGGTGAAGGCGGGTCGGGTCGTGGACGCGATCGCGGCATGGTCTGCGCTCCTCGACGAGCAGGAGGACCTTGCCGAAGCGCGGTTGCGTCGGGCCCAGGCGTTCCAGAGCCAGGGCAAGCGCGCGGAGGCGCGCGCTGACTTGGACCGCGTGCTCGCCGTCGACCCGCGCTCGGTGAGCGCGCTCCTCGAGCGCGGCGGCCTGCGGCGCCTGACCGGTGACCTTCCGGGCGCGGTCGCGGACCTCTCGCTCGCGCTCGCCGTCGTGCCCGGCAACGCCACGGCGCTGATCGAGCGCGCCTGGGCGCTGGCCGACGCGGGCGAGATGGAGCGCGCGGAGAAGGACTTCGTGGCGGCCGCGGCTTGCGCCCAGGGGCCTGAGGAGCGGGCCCAGGCTTGGTGCGGCCAGGGCGTGGTCCAGTTGGCCCGCGACCAACGCGAGGAGGCGCGCGAACTCCTGGACCGCGCCATCAACGAGGACATCGAGTGCTACCGGGCCTACCTGGAGCGCGGCCGGCTACGCCTCGCCGAAGCGAGGTATCCCGACGCGATCTCGGACCTGACGCAGGCGGTCAAGCGCGATGCGAGCGGCACCGAGGCGCTCCTGGAGCGGGCGCGGGCGCGTCACGCCGCGCTCGAGGAGGACGGCGCGCTGGAGGATTGTCGCGAGGCCGCGGCGCGCGCGCCTCTGGACTGGCACCCGCACTGGGACGCCGCGCGCTATGCCTCGGACCCGATGCGCGGCGCCGAGGCGGCTGGGCACACGCTCGACCTCAACCCGGGGCTCGCCGAGGCGTGGCTCTTGCGCGGTTGGCTGCGCCTGGCGGTCGCCGTGCCCGGCGCCGAGCCCGATTTCGAGCGCGCACGTTCCCTGCTCCCGAATCCGGCTCCGGCGTTCGCCGGACTCGCGCTCGCCGCGCTCAACCGCGGCGACGTGGACGGCGCGCTCGACCTCGCCGAACAGGCGGTCGCTACCGATCCGGACTACGGCGGGGGCCATGGCTGCCGTGCGGCGGCGCTCGACAAGAAGGGCGACGTCGCCGGCGCGCGTGCGGAGTACGAGCTGTGTGAGCGGCTCTGCCGCGCCGTCAACGTGGACGGCATAAGCTACGACCGCGCGGCGCACGTCTGGCGCCGCACTCATAGCCTGCCTTACGTCGAGATTCGGACCACCGACCTGGAAGCGCAGGTCCTCGAGATCGTCCTGGTCGGCCGCCGGCTTGTGCGAGCGCGGCCGCACTTCGGGGCCGTTGCGTTGCTTCAGGCAAAGGCCCTCGGGATGATCGCGTCGTTCGAGCGGGCTGAGCAACTTGTTTCGGAGGCGCTCCAGCGCGACCCCTACCTGGTGGAGGCGTGGGTCTTGCGCTCGCGCATCCGGCTCGCCGATCCGGCTCGCCGCGACCAGCCAGGCGCGCTGGCGGACGCCGAGGCTGCGGTCCGGCTCGCGCCCTCCGATCCGCGGGCAATCGAGTGCCTTGGCCTGGCCCGCTTCTGCGCCGAGGACCACGCGGGGGCGCTCGAAGCCTTCGACCGCGCCCTGGCGGTGGCGCCGGAACTGGCCGTGCTCCACAAGCGACGCGCCGATGCCCTGCGCAAGCTCGGCCGCACGGCGGAGGCAGAGGCCGCGGTCCTGCGCTGGCGGCATACTCCGCCGGACGCCGTCGCCGCGCTAGAATACCTCGTGCCCGCGCACTACTCGAACTACAAGAGGAACTTCGACGTGGCCCTCGCCCTGGTCAACTGTGCCCTGGACGAGCACCCCAACGCGCCGGTCGCGCTCATGGAGCGCGGCGACATCTACAACGAACAGGGGCTGGTCGACAAATCATTGCTCGACAACTCCCACGCGATGGAGATCGACGTGGCGCACTCGGTCGGGCTCTTTGCGAAGGCCGCGCGCTACATCTCGAAGAACAAAGTGCCGATGCCGCTGATCGCGAACATGGTGATCAGCGTGGCGAACAAGAACCCGGATGACGCGGGCGCGGCGGGGTTGTCGGCCATGGTCCGTGTGCTGATGAAGGACTACGACGGCGCGATCCAGGAGGCGGGCAGGGCGCTGCAGTTGAATCCGGACTTCGCCGTCATGTACTCGCTGCGGGGGCTGTGTTGGGTGAAGAAGGGGGAGCCGGCGCGCGGGAAGCCGGACCTGCAGGAGGGGCTGAAGCGGGCGCCGGACGGCGGGGTGCCGCTTTACTTCATGGCGCAGTATGCGGCGATCACCGGAGACACTAAGTGGGCGCTGGCGTTCCTCGGACGCAGCCTCGACCTGGGCTTCGGCCCCTATCGCGACGTGATCCGGCGCGAGCGAGCCTTCGAGTCGCTGGCGGGGAATCCGCAATTCGAGGCGCTGATCCGCGAGCGGTGACCCGGGGGAGAAGCGAGGGACGGGGCCACGCGGCCGCCAGGCTTGGCGTAGAAGCGCCCATTGAGAGGATGCCCGGCGGCTCTTGTAATAAGGCGAGCGCCGTACCAGCCCATTCGGATTCGCGAGGAGGATGAAGTTGCGGCGAGGTCGCATCGACGACGGATGTACGGTCCCTTGAGGAGCCGGGTCTGGCAGGTCTGCCCCTCCAGCGAAAGGAGTCGCCGCATCTGCGCGAGGAGGTCGGGATCGGCGAAGGGGTAGGCCGTGAGTTGGTCGTGGTGAAACGAGGCGACGACCCTTGCGGTGCCGGCGATCGGATTCCGCGGCATGGCTCACCGCTCGACTTCTGGCTCTCGGCCCAGGGGGGAGCGACCCCTCGTCACGTTCGATCCGCGCAGGGCGCTCCGCCTTGACGATTCACCTCTCGGGTGTTATAGTTCGCGTGCAGTTGTCGATGCTCCATGCGATTTCGTACACCTTGAATATAACATCTCCCGAGGTCATGGCGACGATGAGCCTGCTCACTCGCGACGAACTGGGGCGACTCGCCCGGGGGGCGCGTCAGGGGTTCATCAGCGTCGAGCGCGCGACGCACCTCCTGGACGCCTCGCCCAAAAGCGCCGCGGCCCGGTTGGCAAGCCTGGCGCGGCGGGGGTGGCTCGCGCGCGTCCGACGCGGATTGTACCTGATTCTGCCCTTGGAGGCCAAACCCTCGGGGACTGCCGCCGTCGAGGACTCCTGGATCCTCGCTCAGGAACTCTTCGCCCCCTGCTACATCGCGGGTTGGTCTGCAGCCGAGCATTGGGGGTTGACCGAGCAGATCTTCCGCTCCACCTTTGTCGCTACGGCCGCCCACGTCCGACGCCGGCATTTCGGCCTGCTCACGGCGGAGTTCCGGGTCGTCCGGGTCAAAGCGGATCGGGTCAAGGCAGCATCCCTGGTCTGGCGCGGGCGCGAGCGGGTGGCCGTCTCCGACCGCGAGCGCACGATCGCGGATGCCCTGGTCTCGCCCGACTGGGTCGGCGGGATCCGGCACCTCACCGAGATCTTCAGCACCTACCGGCGAAGCGAGAGCTGGGAGCCGCGCAGGCTCTTTGACGCGCTGAGGTCCCTCGATCGCGGCGCCGCGTTCAAGCGGCTCGGGTATCTCCTCGAAGCGTCGCGGCAGGACTGCCCGGAGTTGGTCACGGCTTGCCTCGAACGGCGAACCGAGGGGTTCGTGAAGCTCGATCCCTCCATCGCCGCCAAGGGTAGGCTGAATCGACGCTGGGGGCTCGCCCTGAACGCCCTCCTCCCCAAGCCCGGCGACGAAGCATGATCGCGAAGCAGGACATCCTTGACCGGGTGGCCGAGTGGCGCCTCCGCGCAGACGTGGTCGAGAAGGACTACGTCCTCGGCTGGCTGCTTGCCGCCATCGCGCGGCACCCCGCCACGCAGGGTCTTTGGGTCTTCAAAGGCGGCACCTGCTTGAAGAAGTGCCTCTTCGAGACCCACCGCTTTTCGGAGGACCTGGACTTTTCGCTGCTTCCCGAGGCGGAGTATACGGAGGAGACCCTACGCGAGGCCCTCCAGGAACTGGCCCGGTCGGCGACGGACATGAGCGGCATCACCTTCCCCCCGGACGCGGTCGCGATCCGGCAACGGCGCGACAAGCTGGGGCGCGACACCTATGAAGGCAAAGTGGGCTACCACGGGCCGCTCTACGAATCGGCGCGAACCACGCCCCGAGTGGTCTTCGATCTGACGCGGCACGAACCGGTGCTCGACGGCGAGCACCGAAGGGGTATCCATCACCCCTTCCCGGACGCACTACCCGAGGTGTCGGTCCGCGCCTACTCACTCGCCGAACTGCTCGCGGAGAAGACGCGCGCGCTGTTCGAACGGACCCGCCCGCGCGACCTGTACGACGTGGTCTTCATGGTCGAGAACGCCGCCGAGGCCGTCGACCTGGAGCTCGTACGCAACCTCTTCGGGCAAAAATGTCGCGCGAAGGGCCTCATGGCTCCCTCGGCGGCAGGTCTGGCCGCCCGCGTGGCCGAATCGCAGGAGATGCGGTCTGAGTGGGCCAACATGTTGGAGCACCAGCTCCCCCAACTCCCGCCGGTCGAGGCTCTACTTGATCGCCTGGCGCCCGTCCTGGCTTGGATCGACGCCCCGCGTCCAGTCTTGCGGCCGCGGCTGGGCTCGGCGCCCCTGGCGGCGGGCGCGGAACTCGTGGCCCCTTCCGGCGCGCACTACTGGGGCATGTCGGTCCCGCTGGAGCTGATCCGGTTCGCCGGGGCCAATCGCCTCCTGATCGCCTTTCCCTACCACGGCCGCCAGCGGGTCGTGGAGCCCTACTCCCTGCGGCGGTCGAGCCAGGGAAACCTGCTCCTGTACGCATGGGAAGGGGCCAGCGCTACCATCAAGGCGTTCAAGGTCACGGAGATCGCAGACCTCAAGGTCACGAGCCAGTCGTTCGTCCCGAGATACCGCGTGGAGTTCACGGCCACCGGCTCCTTGACCGACCCTCCGGCGGCCAGCCGCCCACCGTCAGCTCGCACCGGGTCCCCCGCGTACCACGGTCAAGTCTACGTCTTCGCGTGCCCGTTCTGTCGGAAGCAGTTCCGACATCACAAGAATGATCCAGCCCTGCGCGCGCACAAATCCGACGCCGGAGGCAATTGCATCGGTCGCCGCGGCGATCTCCTCAGAATCGAGTGACTAGGCGCGGAGTTTCCCGCGAGCCTGCGGCTCGGGGCTGTCGTGGCTTCAGGATCCTCGCCCTCCCGGCGATCCCTGTCAACCGCCCTGAAAGCCACTGTGCCTACACGGCAATCGCCCTCGACGCGCCCCCTCCCCTCCCCCCCCAACGGCTACTTGCCGGCCGGCTTCGGCGGCAGCTTCGCCAGGAGCTCCTGCACTTTCGCCGCATACGGCGACGTCCCGTAGTCCGCCGCCAGCTTCTCCAGGATGGCCCGCTGCTCCTCCAGCTTCTTGGCGTCCTGCTTCCGATCGTTCAGGACCCGCTCCGCCCGCTTCAGGGCCGGCTCGCAGAACCACTTCGCCTGCAGTTCCGCCATGCGCGCCTTGAAGGCCGGATTGCGGCCCCACTGCTCCATCCCCGCCCGGACCTGCCGCGCCGCCGCCGTGTCCGGGAAATACTCGAGCAGCGGCAGCCACCGCTCGAACGCCTCCATCTCCTTCCCACCTTTCGCCAGCGGCGTCGCTTCGTTGAACAGCGCGATCGCCAGCGCGTCGACCAGATCGCCCCCCGGCCGACCCTCAAACCGGACCCGCTCGCCCCCCTCCGCGTCCAGCAGCAGCAGGAGCGGAACCCCTTCCCCCTTGTGCGCTTTGAAGCTCTTCGGGTCCTTCGCCGAGTTGATCTTGGCCGCTACGAGCCGACCCAGCGTCTTCTGCACGTTCTCCAATGGAAACGTATCCGTTTCCATCTGCACGCAGTACTTTCAGGTGTCCGTGTAGAAATCGATGAAGAGCCACTTGCCGCTCTCGCGCGCCTGCTTGCGCGCCTCCTCGTAGTCCTTCACCCACGCACTGCCGCCGCCCTTCCCGTCGCCGCGCGCCTCCGGGCCCGCCCACGCCGCCAACGCCAGCGCCAGCATCGCCAGTCCGTACCCTCTCGACCACCGGACCATCGCGCGACCTCCTGAAAAAAAAGTCAACCCTGTCCCCTCCCTGCCGCCGCCCGCATTCTACCCACTCCCGCCGCCGCGGCGTCCTGAAAAGTGACCACCGCGGAGAGGCGGCCCGAGTCTCGGTCGCCCGGTGTCGGCGAGCGGATTCCGCGGCATGGCGCACGCCCGACTTCCGGTTCTCGGCCCAGGGGGATCCCGCGTCACGTTCGATCGGCGCAGAGCGCTCCGCCTTGACGATTCACCGCTCGGGTGTATAGTTCGGGTGCGGTTGTCGGCGCCCCAGCCGGGCGCGCGTCCGCCGCCGACAGCCACCCGCACAGGAGGTACGCCGATGACGAAGTATCCGCTTCTGGGTCTGGGCGTCGTGCTGGCGGGCGCGCTCGTTCTCGGCGGACGCGGCGCCGCCGTCGCCGACGACCCGCCGCCGCCCGCAGCGCCCGCAGCGCCCGCAGCGCCCGCAGCCGCCACATCCCCGGCGCCCGCGCCGGTCGAATTCCCCTGCGCCCTCTGCTTCACCCCCGAAATGGAGTACATCCCCGAGGCGGATCAAGGCGCCGTCGCCACGCCCGACGACCTCGCCGCCACTACCGAGAAGGTCCAGGCCGATTGGGCGACGAAGCAGGCCTGGCTTCAGCGACAGGCGACGCCGGAGGTCGTGCGCGCCCTCTCCCGCTGGGCAAAGCCCCAGATGGAATCGTACGCCGCCGTCCCCTCCCTGGCGAAGCTCGTCTTCGCGCCCGTGCGCACCGACCCGGCCCACCGCAAGGCGACCTACGAAGCTACGGTAGATACCCTGCCAAGCCATCATCCCACCGTGACGCGCCGGCTCAAGCTCCTGCTGCTTTGCGATCAGGAGAGCGGCCGGATCCTGCGGGTCACGATCACGATTCGCGGGCAACGGCTGGAATAGGAAGTCCGCGTGCAGTCCGCATTTCGCGCCGCCGGCCGCCGCCGCGGGCTCGCGGCCTGAAGAGGCGGGCGTAAGATGGGCCGGAAGGGCGGAATCGACGAGCCGGCGGGGCGGACGCGGGGGTCCGTCCCGACCTCGCGCGAGGAACCGTTTCGCTACGTGTGGACCGGACTCTGGGCCGGGCCCGGCGGAGGGACGAGTGCAATGCCAGCATTGCAGCGCAGGCTCGGGACTGGAGAGCGTCTGGTCCTGGTCGGAGGATGTGGGCTGTGCCGGCAATGCGACCCGCGACACGGCCCTCTACTATTGCCCCGCGTGCGGAGCCTTGAGCGGGATGACGGGCCGCGACTCGCCCAATCCCGAGCGCTGCTTCGAGGAATGGTGGCTTCATGGCAGCCCTCGCCAGGTCGAGAAGCTGCTGCGTGAAACGGACGCGGCGCGCCCGGTCGCCGAGCGCCTCCGCGAGCACTACGCCGGCCGCACGGACGTGTACCCGCCGTTCCTCACCTCCGACCCGGGGCCGGGCGCGGCGCGCTCGCCGCTCGCGCCCATCCCCTCCACGGCCTGCCTCCTGCCCCTCGGCCTGGCCCTCCTCCTCGGTCTCGCCGGCCTCGTCTGGTTCGTGCGCTTCCTGCTGAGCTGACCCCGCGCGGGAGCCCGCGGGCTTCCGGCGGCCGCGGCCCCGCCGCACACGCGCCTCTCGTGTACCTGCTGCGTGTCGGCACCGGCGCGCGGCGCGCGGCGCCGCACGACCGGTCGGCGGCGGAAATCGACCGCTTGCCGACGCCGCGTTGACCGGGGCTTTCCGTGCGGTAGAATTCTCATGGCGCGGCGAAGCGCGGCCCCGGCATTGGCTCCCCGATTTGACGGAGGCGGTACCATGAAGAACAAGTTGACGCTGTCCCTGGTCACGGCGGGCGTACTGTGTGCGCTGACGGCCCTGGCGTTCTCGTCGCCGCCGGTCCCCCCGGCCACGCTCGCCGCCGCAGACGAGGGGAGCTTCCTCCCGGCCGAGCTCCGGCGGTTGCAGGCGACGAAGGACGACATCAGCCTCTTGAACCTGATCAACGGCCTGAACCTGTCGCGGGAGCAGCTCGAGCGGCTGGTCGCACTGGCCGCCGCGGCGCGACGCACCGTGCGCGAAGCGGTGACGGAGAACGCGTCCTTGCTCACGGAAGCGACCCAGGCTTTCGAGCAACTCCGGGCCGCGCTCGAGTCGGGCGCGGTCCCAACGCCGCGCGTCGAGCGCATCGCCGGCCAGGTCGATCACGAACTCGGGGAAGCGAAGGAGCGCCCGGAGGCCGAGCTGGCGCGGATCGGCCGGGAGTTGCGCGCCGTCTTCACCGCGGAGCAGGTGCAGGTCGTGCTCGAGTTCACGCCCTGCGTGATTCCGCCCAAGTCGCTCCGCGATCCGGTGCGCGTGGGCCAGGCGCACGGGACCGACGACCAGGTCGCGGAGCTCCTGGTGCGGGCGCGGGCGGCGGCGGGCGACGAGTTCGAGGCCGAGGCCCCGACCCGGATCGCCGCCCACCTGCGCAAGGCGGCGCACAAGCTGGGCCAGGTCGGACCGGAGGAGCTCCGGGCGGAAGCGGACCGGCTCGTGGGGATTCTCCGCGAAGTACGGCAATTGCCGGAGGCGGAGTTCCAGGTGCGGCTGGCCGAATGGGTGGAGCGGGTCCGCGCCGCGGGCACGCTGGTCGCCCGGCTCGGCGCCGCCGACGAGCGCGAGCGCGCGGAGCGGGCGCTCCACCTGGATCGCCGGCTGGCCGACTGGTTCCTGACGCCGCGGGCGGAGCGGCTGCTCCAGCGGCGGCTGGCCACGCTGGCGGCCGCGCCGACGCCCGCCGCGACCGACCTGGACGCCATCCGCCCGGCCGAATCGTGCACCCAGTGCGGGCAGAAGGAAGCGGGCCGGTAGCGGGCCCGCGCGTTTGCTCCTTGCCTTCCGGCCGTCCCTCAGGTAGCTTTCGGGATCGTAGCGCGGCCGAGTGCCCCGGTTCGCTCGAACCCGGCCGCGACCGAGCCCCGCTTCCTGAGGGCGACCCACCATGAAACTCCGGACCGACAACCGCATCCTGCTGATCGACGACAAGTACGGCAACCGCGTCCCGTTCCGGAGCGACAAGATCTCGCGGGCCATCCTGCTCGCGGCGGCCAAGGTCGGCGGCTTCCGCTGGGACCTCGTCGACGGCGTGAACGCCGACCTGTTTGCCGGCCGCTCCGACGACGACCTCGCCGAACTCGTCACGCAAATGGTCGTGGCCTCGCTCAACTCGCAGCCGATGTACCTGACGACGAACGTCCCGCCGCCGCTCGACGACATCCACCGGATCGTCGTCGACACCCTGCGCTACTGGGGGCTGCGCAACGTCGCCGACGAGTACCAGTACTGGAGCTCCGCCCGGCGCTGGGTGCGCAAGGGCGTCCTCGCCGAAGCGGATTTCGCCGACCAGGCCTGGCCGGTGGACCTGGTCGCGGCGACCGCGCGCTGGAACCGCGCGCACGGCACGGACACCATCCAGGGGATCAACGAAATCGTCCGGCGCGGCGGGCTCCCGCAGCTCATCCACGAGGCGACCGCCGAGTACGAGGCCCAGCTCCAGACCGCCGCCGAACGCTTCCTCGCGCGCAAGGACTGCCGCCTGTTCATCGTCGCCGGCCCCTCCTCCTGCGGCAAGACCACCACCACCCACAAGCTCACCCGGCTCATCAACAAGCTGTCCGACCGCGAGTTCGTGGTCTTCAGCGCCGACAACTACTTCTACGGGATCGACCTGCACCCCGCCGACATGTTCGGCGACCGCGACTACGAGCGCGCCCGGGCCTACGAGATTCCCCTGATGCGGCAGCACCTCCTCGAGCTGCTCGAGGGGCGCGCGGTCCAGGCCCCGATCTTCGACTTCAAGTCCGGCAAGCGCTCCGGCTCCGAAACGCTCCGCCTCGAGCGGCACCAGGTGCTCCTGATCGACTGCCTTCACGGGTTGTTCCCCTATCTCACCCGGGGCATCCCCGAAGAGCAGAAGTTCAAGGTCCTCCTCTTCAACGCCAACCGGGTGGCCGAAGGAGACGGTTCCGACGGCCGCAGCATCCCGTTCACCACCGTCAACCTGCTCCGGCGCATGCTGCGCGACTGCAAGCACCGGAACAAGGACCCGCAGACGACGCTCAAGCACTGGCACTACGTACGGGACGGGGAGATCTCCGACATGCTCCCCTTCCTAAAGACGGCCCATGCCTGCGTCAACGGCGGGCTCGCGTTCGACTTTCCGGTCCTGAAGCACTATCTGGGCGACGCGTTCCCCACGCCCGACCGGCTGGAGCCGAGCACGCCGCTCGACGCCCACCTGCGCTCGGTGGAGACGCAGCGCATCCTCGCGGCGACCGTCACGCTCGAGCACTCCCCGGAAGACCTGATCCCGCCCGACTGCCACATCCGCGAGTTCATCGGCGGACTCTCGCTCGGCATCCCGCACCAGCACTAGTGCCCTGTCAACATCGATTCTTCCGGTCGGCGTAGGGGCGCCTCGTGAAGCGCCCCGAGGGGCCACGAATTGAACGACCCCAAGCAACGACGTTGACGGCCCCCTACCCCCGCAGGATCTCCGCCACCGGCCGGCCCAGCAGGCCGTGGGTCGCGATCCGCGCCGCCGCCAGGCCCGCCACCACCGAGACGACCAGCGTCGCCGCCAGCGTCAGCACCGGCAGCGTGAATACCACCGGCAGCTCGATCAGCACCGACGCCTGCCGCACGAACAGCCAGGCCGCCACGAACCCGATCCCCGACCCCAGCGTCCCCGCCCCGACCGTGAGCAGGACCGACTCCGCCGCGAACATGCGGAAGAGCTGCCCGCGCCGCAGCCCCACCGCCTTCAAGACCGCCACCTCCCGCCGCCGCTCCGCCACGCCCGAGGTCGTCGACGCCACCAGCCCGAAGACCGCGATCGTCACCGCCAGGCACAGCAGCAGCGCGAAGAGCACCTGCGTCGCCCAGTACAACCCCTCGGACTCCCGCCGCTCCTCGCTCGCCGACTGCACCATCAGCCGGTAGCGCAGCGCCAGGTCGGCCCGCACCCGCGCCGCCGCCTCCGGCCCGCCCCGCGCCAGGAACACGTGGACCAGCGCCCGCGCCGGCGTCCCGGCCGTCATCTCCGCGAAGGCCGCGCGCGGCAGCAGCAGCCCCGCCCCCTGGGCATTCCCCTCGCGCGCCCGGAAGTTGTGAAACCCCGGCAGCGACTCCGCCACCGCCACGATGCGATAGCGCGCCACGCGCCGCCGCCCGGCCAGGTGAAACGCCAGCTCCAACGGGTCCCCGTGCCCCACGTTCAGGTGCCGGGCTAATGCCTGACACACCACCACCGGCGGCTCCTCCGGCGGATCGGCGCCGGGCGTGGGCTGCCACCCGCACACCTGCGCCAGCGCCGACGCGTCCCCCTCGGCGAAACGCGCGTGCGTAAGGTAAAGCACCTGTTCGAGCGCGGCGTCGGCGGCGCACGGCACCACCCACAGGCGCTTCATGCCGACCACGTCCGACGCGATCACGTCGTAGGCGACCCCCTCGCGCGTGCGCGGCATCACCACCGTCACTTCGCTCACCGCCGTCACCCCGGGCACCTGCGCCAGCGCCGCGGCCAGCCCCGGCTCCACCGGCCCGGCCACCGTCATGCGCAGCTCCGCGCCCAGCCGGTGTTCGATGAAGGTCGATGCCAGGCGGCTGAACAGCGCCACCAGGCTGGAGAGGAAGAGCACGAACGCGACCGAGAGGGCGAAGAGCAACGCGGTCGTGGTGCTGCGGCGACGCTGGCGCGCGAGGTTGCGTCCGGCCAGCTCGCCCGCCGGGCCGAAGGCCCAGCCGAACGCCGCGAGCAGCGCGCGCTCGACCGCGGGCTGCAGCCCGAGCGCGAGCAGCGTGAACCCGAAGAGCAGAAGGACGAGGAGCGCCAGCACGATCGAGCCGATGAGGGAGGGATTGCCGGAGAGGAGGGCGGAGGGCAGGACGAAGAAGACCACCGCGCTGATCGCGGACAGCGCGGCGCCGGTCGCCAGGAGCGCGCGGCCGACCCCGCGCTCCCCGCTCGGCGGCGCCACGATC